>CAZERX010000054.1:0-11023 GCA_964515045.1 uncultured Eubacterium sp. | reverse complement strand
CGCGCGATCGCGACGCGCTGCTTTTGTCCGCCGGACAGCTTGTTCGGAGAATAGGTACGGTATTCGAGCATTCCGACCGCTCGCAGACTGTCCTCCACGCGCTGCCAGATCTCATCCGTCGGCACGCCCAGATTTTCCGGTCCGAAGCCAACATCCTCCTCCACGATACTTCCGATGATCTGATTGTCCGGATTCTGAAAGACCATTCCGGTGCTCTGACGGATATCCCACAGCTCGTCCGGCTCCGACGCATCCCTGCCATCGACCCAGAGTGCGCCCTCTGTCGGGCAGAGCAGTACGTTCAGGTGCTTGGCGAGCGTCGATTTGCCGGAGCCGTTATGCCCCAATATCGCCACAAAGCTGCCCTGCTTGATGTCAAGATCCACCTGATCGAGTGCCGTCACGACTGAGACGGGATTTCCCTCCTCATCTCGCCGTATATATTCATGTATCAGTTCCTTTGCCTTTACCATCCATGTCATGTGTCTGCATTCCTCTCCGTCTGACACTACCAGTGCAGCCTGTGCAGCTCGCCCTGTGTTTTCATATGTGCAAAATCCTGCTGCCGCAGTGCCTCATACAGAATGACCGCGACCGAATTTGACAGATTGAGCGACCGCGTTTCTCCGAGCATCGGGATCCGCACGCACTGATCCGGATGCTCCTTTAACAGCTCCTCCGGTATGCCCGCGCTCTCCTTGCCGAACATGATGTAGCAGTCGTCGGGGTAAGCCACCTCCGAATACACCTGCCGCGCCTTCGTCGTCGCATAAAAGATCCTTGCATTCGGATTTTTCGCCAAAAAGTCCTCGTAGTCCACATAGGTCGTCACGTCAAGCTGCGACCAGTAATCCATACCGGCACGTTTTAACGCTTTCTCACTGAGCGAAAAGCCGAGCGGCTCGATGAGATGCAGCCTTGTACCGGTCGCAACACAGGTGCGCCCGATATTTCCGGTATTCGCCGGTATTTCCGGCTCATGCAGTACGATATTGATCATTTCGCAGCCGCCTCCGCACGCAGCTTCGTGATGAAGCGCTCCAGTCTGCCGATCGCCACCTTCAGATTTTCCAGTGAATATGCATAGGAAATGCGAAGGAAGCCCTCGCCGCAGTCGCCAAATGCCGTTCCGGGGACGACCGCCACCTTTTCCTCGCGCAGCAGTCTGGTCGCAAACTCATCCGAGGTCATGCCAAACTCCTTGATGCTGGGGAAAATGTAAAATGCACCAAACGGCTCAAAGCATTCCAACCCCATGCGTGCAAACTCATGGACGAGATACCGCCGTCTCTGATTGTACTGCTCACGCATCATCGCAACGTCCGCATCACCGTTCCGCATCGCCTCCACTGCCGCATACTGACTGTTCGTCGGTGCGCACATGATCGCAAACTGATGGATCTTTAAGATCTGATCCATGATCTGCCGCGGGCCGCACGCATAACCGAGCCGCCAGCCGGTCATTGCATGAGATTTGGAAAAACCGTTGATCACAACGGTACGCTCACGCATCCCCTCGATGGACGCGATCGACGTATGCTCCTCCAGATAGCAAAGCTCCGCATAGATCTCGTCACTCAGCACAAAAAGGTCATGCTCGATCACGACCTTTGCGATCGCCTCCAGATCAGATCTTTCCATGACTGCACCGGTCGGATTGTTCGGGAACGGAAGCACCAGTATCTTCGTTTTCGGGGTGATCGCCGCCAGAAGCTCCTCCGCGGTCAGCCGGAACTGATTCTCCTCCTTTAATTCGATGATGACCGGAACACCGCCCGCGAGCACACAGCACGGCTCATACGACACATAGCTCGGCTGCGGGATCAGCACCTCGTCGCCGGGGTCGATCATCGCGCGGAATGCGTTGTCGATGCCCTCACTGCCGCCCACGGTAATGAGGATCTCATGCATCGGGTCATATTGCAGATGGAATCTGCGGTCTAAGTAATTTGCGATCTCAACGCGCAGCTCCTTCAGACCGGCGTTTGAGGTATAAAAGGTTCTGCCCTTTTCTAATGTATAAATGCCCTCGTCGCGGATATGCCAGGGCGTATCAAAGTCCGGCTCACCGACACCGAGCGAAATGGCATCCTCCATCTCACTGACAATGTCAAAAAATTTGCGGATACCGGAGGGCTTGATCGATGTGATCTTTTCATTCAACGGATTTCTCATGGTATCATCATTATCCTTTCATCCTTCGGTGCTTCTGCCATCACGGTACCGTGATCCTTATATTTTTTCAGAATAAAATTCGTCTTGGTGCTGAGCACGGAGTCTAACGTGGACAGCTTGTCGGTCACGAATGATGAAATGTCACGCAGGGTCTTTCCCTCCAGCGTTACCATCAGATCAAAGCCGCCGGAGATCAGATATACGGAATTGACCTCGGGATAGTTGTAAATACGCTCTGCGACCTTGTCAAAGCCCATGTCGCGCTGCGGTGTCACGCGTACCTCGATCATCGCCGTGACCTTTTCCACATCCGTCTTATCCCAGTCGATCAGCGTGTGATAGCCGCAGATCACGTGCTCTGCTTCCATTGCTTCCAGCTCGTTTATGACCATCTGCTCATCGACACCGAGCAGCACGGCGAGATCATGCAGATCCACGCGGCTGTTTTTTTCGATAAAAGTCAGTATTTTTTCTCTCATATTTATGTTCTCCTTTTTTATTTATACGACCCGATACAATTCGTCCGTCTTTGGCGGTTCTAAATAGCGTCGTTCCTCTCCGGAGCACAGCACACGGTCGTTTCCTTCCGTGAACTTTCCGACGCATACCGCCGGTATGCCTGCCGCCTCCAGTGCACGCACCAGTCCGTTGCCGTCTGCTGCCGCCATCAGCATACTTCCGCTGCTGATCAGCTCATACGGATTGATGTCAAAAAATTCGCACACCTCCACCGTTTCCTGCCGAAGCGGGATCTTTTTTAAGTCTATTTCCAGTCCGACACCAGCGCTCTCTGCCATTTCCCATAAGGCACCGAAGATACCGCCCTCGGTCACGTCATGCATCGCGCTCACACCGGACTTCACCGCGATCGCCGCCTCCGGAAGCACGGACAGGTATTGGTCAAAGCCCTTTGCCGTTTCGACCAGTGCCGCCGGATAACGCGTCAGAAGCTCTGCTTCCTTTTCCTTGGCGATGATCGACGTTCCCTCCAGACCGATCCATTTCGTGATGATCACGTCCATACCGGCGCACGCGCCTGCGGTGGAGATCAGTCCGTCTTTTTTTACCTTTCCGACTCCGACCACGGAGATCACCGGCTGGCTGACGACCCGCGTCACCTCCGTATGTCCGCCCATGATCTGTACATTCGCCGCTGCCGCCGCCTGCTCTGCCTGCTCGACCATCGCGCGCAGCTTCGCCTCGGAGATGCGTTCGGGCAAAAGAAAAGTAAGCATCACACCGACTGGCTCTGCGCCCGCACTCGCGAGGTCATTCAGCGTGATCTGGATCGCCAGATGTCCGATGTCCTTCGCGGTGCCGGTGATGGGATCAGTGGATAATACAAACATTTCATCCTCCTGCAGCGTCACAGCCGCACAGTCCTCCCCCACGGAAGCGCCAAGGAGCACTTCCGGTCGGCGGGTCTGTATTTGCTTTAACACTGATCTTCTTAAAACTGCCTCCGGTACTTTGCCTACTTTCATTGATCTTGATTCCTCTTTATTTGATTTTTGTTAAATAAGGGCGATGCCGTTATTCAGCCTCCTCATCCGTTTCCGGTTCATCATCGACGACGATCTCCTCATCCTTTTTTGACGGTTTCTTCTTATCGTCATCGTCTTTCTTTTTGTCTGCTTCTTCCTGTTTTTTCTTTTCTTCTTCCTCTTGCTTTTTCAGTGCCTCAGCCGAATTTGCCTTTGCCGCACTGCGCACGGCTTCCTCGCTCTTAGACGCGATCGCTGCCTTCATTGCCGCTACCGCCTCCTCACTGTCAGACTTGGTGCCGACGGTGATGATCTTGGGCGATGCGTTGTAGGTGCTGTTGTTATACACCTCGCGGCTGACCTCCACGCCATTTTCCTTCACGATCTTCCACAGCTTTGCCGTGTAACCGGTATGGGAATTCTGCTCCGTGTTCACATAGCCGACCGGCTGCGTGGCATCTGCCACAAACTTGATCTCCGGCTCGGTCGTGCTCGTCGTTTCACTCTCAAAGGAGATCTCACGACCCGCATCACGCGTTTCCTCTCCGTAGATCGTGAATGTGATCTGCATACCGCTCGTATAACCCTCGATATAGATCGGGAAATCATAATTATTCGTAAACTTCAGATCCTTATAGGTTCCTGCGATCGCCGCATCCATCGACGGCTTCACATAGCTTACGATCATGGAGTGGCAGAACCGCTCGTCGATCGAAAGCTCTGCTCGGATCACTGCATTGTACAGCGTTGTCGATACCTGACAGATACCGCCGCCGTAGGTCTGCACGGTCGTTCCGTTCTCATAGGAGCCGGCAAGCTCGTAGCCGTTCTCTGCCGTGAACGGATTGACGGCATCGTATACGGAAAACTGCTCGCCCGGATAGAGCACGCGTCCGTTGATCTTGCTCGCACCGTTACGCACATTCTGTGCACGTCCTGCGCCGGAGGTGCTGAAATCAGTCGTAAACGTGCCGAGTACATCCTTCACGCGTGACAACTGCTCCTTCGTGCCCTCCGGCTCTACCACATTCGCGGCGAGCGAGAGCGAAGCATCCGTCTGTGTCCATGTATCCTCAATATAGGAAACGATATCATCCGCAGACTGCTCAATGTCCACCGCCACACCGTTCTGTCCGTCCGTGATGGTGAAGCCGCCGTTTTCGCGGATCAGTCCGTAATTGACCGCCTCCTGATTCATCTCTGCGGTATTCTGGGTGAGGAACTCGCTCACCTTCGCACGGTCTGCCGTATAAGCAATGTCATAGACCAGATTCTCGTGCTCCAGATCCTTTCTGGACTTGTAGCGCTCGATCAGATTGCCGGTGCGTCCGACACCCATCGCATCCTTTACAAGGATCGGGTTCGACCATTCCACGCCGAAATCTGCCGCCGTTGCGGTCACGCTCTTGTCATCCACGGTCAGCGTGAACTGTGTGTCTGCCAGTGAAGCCACATAGTTTTCCACTGCCTCCGTCGCCTGCGCCTCCGTCATTCCTCCGACTGCAACCTCGCCGATATAGATGTTATCCGCGATCAGACGCTCATCTGTTTCATTTGCATATACTGCTGTTCCGGCGTATACGCCTGCCGCACAGACGACTGCTGCCGCCAGAACGCCGCCTATCTTCCATCCGATACTTATTTTTTTTCTTTTTGTCATAATAACCTCTCACAACATCTGTGCCAAATTCCATTTACGCCATTCTGATTCCTAATTATATACTATGTCTTTCCCATTTTTCAATACGCAAAAACCGCTAGAATAATTGACACGAATTGCGTATTTTAGTATATTATTAACGATTTGTACTGGCAAAATGTTCCGGCACACGTTTCATCTGTCAGACGAGGGCACTCATGACCATCGGCAGCACCATTGCTACAACAAGTATAACGGCGATAATACCGGCAACGAGCTGTCTTTTGTTTGTTTTGTTCTTACCCTTACGATTGTTCATGTCTGTTACCTCCAATGTGTCATACGATTCGGATCAAATGCCGGTACTCCACACGAAAACACGCATGGAAAGGAGCCTTTGACCGATGTTATTTCCGTTTCTCACGATCTTTATCCTCGTGACCTCATACATTGCGATCCGGCGGCGCGCCGCACAGCGCGCAGAGCAGAAAAAATGGGACGATTTCCGCGCCAGAGAGCACGAAGCCAACTGGGCGCGCAGGCAGGATATTTCAAATCTCGCCTACATCAAGCTGCCGCTTGATACGCTCCCGCTCGGCAGATTCGATGACGAGGTGCTGTCCGACTGCGAACAGTCACTGCGCGAGCTTGCCAAGCAGCCCATCTGCAACCTAAACGGCATCTCCAATACGGACTTAAAGCTCCGCTACGGTGTCGCCAATCTGACTGCGCTCAGCCAATGCGATTCCAATTATAGCACGCTTGTTGCGCTTTTGGCAAACTATGGTGAAAAACTTTATGCGCTGGGGCATCCCGCAGAGGCTGCCGAGGTGCTCGAATACTCACTCTCGCTCGGCTCGGATGTCGGAAAAGCATATGAGCTGCTCGCGGACATCTATACCGCAGACGGACATGCTGAAAAGCTCTCCACGCTCCGCGAGACCGCAGACCGGATCACCTCCATCCGCCGCGCCTCCATCCTGCGGAAGCTCGATGAGCGCATGGAGGTACAGCCATGACCTATCTCGCGATCGACCTTGAAATGACAGGGCTTCGCCCAAAATGCGATAAGATCCTTGAGATCGGCGCGGTGCGCATGGAAAACGGTGAAAAAAAGGACACCTTTCACGCACTCATCAACCCGCACTGTGCCATTCCGCCTGCGATCACGGAGCTGACCGGCATCACGGAGCAGATGGCGGAGAACGGCGAGGAGCTGTCCGACGTGCTCCCGCACTTTTTGTCCTTCTGCGGCGACCTGCCGCTGCTCGGACATAATCTTTCCTTTGATTACAGCTTTCTAAAGCAGGCGTGCATCAACGCCGGTCACTCCTTCGAGCGGAGCGGCATCGACACGTTAAAGCTCGCCCGACATTTTCTGCCGGCAGAGCAGAAAAAGAAGCTCTCTGCGCTGTGTACGCTTTTTTCCATCGACACCGGCGCAGTACACCGTGCACTCGCGGATGCTTATGCCGCTGCACTGCTCTACGAGCGGCTGTATGCAGATTTTTATGAAAAAGAACCGGCGCTCTTTTCTCCGGTGCAGATGCACGTGAACCTAAAAAAGCAGCAGCCCATCACCATCCCCCAAAGGGAACAGCTTCTGCGGCTGCTGCCTGAACATCCCGAAACGGAGCTGACACCGGATGCGGTCGCGCATCTTTCGCGCGGTGAAGCATCGCGGCTCATCGAACGGCTCCTGCATCCGATCGGACAGTCCTCTCTCAGATCATAACGAACCGGCAAACGGTATCGACGGCACCGGCGAGCAGCATCAGCCCGCCGATGACGTATGCCTTTGTTTTCTGCTCATAACCGAACCGATAACCCACATACAGTCCTGCGATCACGACAAATATCGTCGCTGCCGCGATCACGGTGATCAGAATGACCGTCGCTGTACCAAGGAAGCCGAGTGCCACGCCGAATACGAGTGTGACTGTACTGAACAGGGCAAGTCTTGCGATCAGACGCTTCCACGCATACTTATCATCACGGCGCTCTAAGATCGTCTCATTTTTCCACGCTTTTCGGAACATGCTGACCGCGATCAGCACAAAGATCACGACGGCGATCGTTTCCGTCACGCTGCTGCTCGGATTCATGTCCTGCCAGCGGAGCCACGTGCCCGCCGCACTTCCGAGGTAGAGTGCCGCTGTCTGCCAGACGGCAAACAGCAGACACAGGGTCGCGAGCGGTTTTTTTTCTATTTTTGAAAGCTGTGCGCCCTTACATGCCATCGTCGCAAAAATGTCGAGCGATACGCCGAGCGTTACCAGTATCGTTTCTAACCAGTTCATGTACAATTCCTCTCAGATATTTATTCTGCCTTGACGGTATCCGTCTTTATAATGAATTTTACACTACCCACCTGCTCTTTGGCAAGCCCTGTAAATGTCGTGTAGTCTTTTCCTGCCTGTACGACTGCGTCGATCCGGTCGAGCAGATCCGTTGCATCGCCGTCAAAGGCTTCCACGAGCTTTGAAATGCCCTCCTCGTTGAAGGTCACCATGCCGTCGTACAGATCACCTGCGCCGTCATCCAGCTTTTTCACGCCATCTGCGATCTTTCCGGCTCCGTCAGCCAGATCTCCGGCTCCGTTTGTCAGCTTCTCATTGTTTTCCACGAGTGTGTTCGCGCCGCTTGCCAACTGGCTGACACCGCTCACGAGCTTGGGAACGCTCGCGGTCAGTGTGGAAATGCCGCTGCTTAATGCGCTGCTGCCGCTCACCAGACTGTAGCCGCTGTTTTTATCAACTGCCTCGATCTGTGCGGCGATCGTCTTTTTGGCGTTCTCTGCGCCCTGTACGGCTGCGGTCTCTGCCGCGCTCTGACAGGCTGCCACAACAGATGCTCCGACTGCGTCAGATCCGCTCGATGCGATGCCGCCTGCAATGCCCTGCGCCAGACCGCCCTTTAAGACGGAGCTTGCAAAATATGCCGCATAGGTCACGCCTGCACCCGGAACGGTCGCCTGACACTCCTGCGGGGTGTAAGTCTTACCGGTCGTAGTATCGGTGAAGCCGTTCTTGGCGTAATACTCTGCCAGTGCTGCCACAACGCCGTCACTGGTCAGTCCCATACCGGAGATGCCGCCCTGTATCTGCTTGATCGTCGCATCTGAGGTCATCGTGCCGGTGAAATTGTCTGCGGCTGACTTGTAGATATACTGATAGGTCTGACTGTCCTTTCCGAACTGCGCGGCAACTGCTTTTTTCGCTGCTGCCTGCTCCTTTTCGGTCATTTCCGTATTCAGCGCCTGATCGAGCTGCTTCACGCCGTTTGCGATACTTTTCGCGCTACTGTTTAACGTATCTGCGCCCTTTGACAGTGCGCCAACGCTCTGATTCAGTGTTTTCAGTCCGCTGTTCAACTGTGCTGCGCCGTCGGTGTAGCTCGTGATGCCGTCCTTTAAGGTCGCTGCGCCGCTCTCAAAATCATCCATGCTCTCACGCAGGGTGGAAAGTCCGTCCTTTAACTCCTTACTGCCGTCCTCCAGCTTCTCGCTTCCGTCTGACAGCTCGTCAATGGAATCCTCCAGATCGCCGAGATCCAGATCGCTCAGGCTAAGGTCAGACAACAGTCCGCTCATTGCGACAGACGCGGTCATCTGCAGCTCGAAGTTCTCAACATCTGCCGTCACCTCTACATAGTCGGGGAACTCGATGTCGTCAAATTCATCGGCTTCCTTCTGCAGGCTCTCATGCAGTCCCGGCATTGCCATACCGACCACGATGTTATTTTTTCCGTCAGAGATCACCTTGCCGTTTGTGACCTCGATATTGGTGAAATCGCTGTTTACGACCATTCCGGTCATGACCGTGAAGGGCACATAGACCTCGATCTGTTTGCCGTCCTTATCGACCGTGACCTTCTCGTGATTCTCGTAGTCAAAACGGATCGTCACCTTTCCGCTCTTTCCTGCAAGCTGTTCCGGCTCGATCTCCTCACCGTCGAGGTAATAGGTCACCTGCTCGCTGATCGGCACTTCCTTATCAGTCGTTCCCTCATAGTAAATGTCGTTGCCGTCTGCCTGCCACGTCAGCTTATCGCCGTCCTGTGTAAAGGTCTCATCGCCCTTGATATTGGTGATGCCGTCAAGGTCTGACACATCCTCGATCGTCGCTGCACCGTCGCGGTTTTTCAGCCACTCCTCAACGATGACCTTGCCTGCATTGCCCTTGGCATCAGCGATAACGTAAACGGTCTCATCCTTGGTCGTGTCGTCCGCACCGCTCTTTTTGTTGACCAGCTCACTGATCTTATCCTCCAGCTCGGACTTTTCGGCTGCCTCAGCGGTCACTGCCTGTGCGCTGTTTCCCTGAATGTAGCCTGCCGCGAAGCTGCTGCCGGAAAGTGCGACAACGAGTACGCCTGCCAGCATACGGATGGCGAATTTATTCTGGTATCTTTTCTGTAATTCCTTGATCTTCATGGTATGAACCCTCCTATTTTTACTTTTTTACAAATCCCTTGCTTGTTTTGATGATCGCCTTATCAAAGATCATGAACATCGACGGCAGGATAAAGATAACGACGACCATACTGATCATCGCGCCGCGCGACATCAGGATACATAAGGAGCTTATCATGTCGATATTGGAGTACACTCCGACACCGAACGTTGCTGAGAAAAAGCTCAGTGCGCTGACGATCACGGACTGGATGGAGCTTTGCAGTGCCAGTGTGACTGCCTCCTTTTTCTCCATGCCCTCATAACGTGCGTTTTTATATTTATTTGTCATAAGTATCGCGTAATCGACGGTTGCTCCAAGCTGGATCGTTCCAATCACGATGGAGGCGATGAACGGAAGCACCGTTCCCGTATACGCCGGAATACCCATATTGATGAATATCGCAAATTCAATGACCGATACGAGGATGATCGGCAGGCTGATGGATTTGAACACGCAAAGGATGATCACAAAGATCGCTACGATGGATACGGCGCTGACACGCGCGAAATCCTCATCCGTAATGTTGATCAGATCCTTGGTACACGGCGCTTCGCCGATCAGCATACCCTTGGTATCATATTTATCCAGTATCTCATCCAAAACCTCACACTGCGCATTGACCTCATCCGATGCGACCGCATATTCGGAGCTTACAAGCAGCAGCTCATATTGATCCGTCTGCACGATGTCCAGAATGTCACTCGGAAGCATTTCCTTCGGGAAGCCTGCGCCGAGGATCGCTTCGAGTCCGATCGTCGCCTTGACACCCTCGACCTCGTTGACCTCGTCGATCATCTTTACCACGTCCTTTGCAGGCATGGAGCTGTCGATCAGGTACATATGCGTCGCGTTCATCTCAAAGCCATCCTCCAGCTTTTCATTCGCGATGACACTCGGCAGATCCTTCGGCAGCGTACCTGCGAGATCATAGTACACATCCGTATGGGTGTAACCGTAAAGCGCCGGTACAAGGATGATGAGGAAGGCTGCCACAAACCATTTATAATGTGCGGTGATCCATCCGGCGATCCCGCCCATATCGGGGATGATCGGACGGTGTCTGGTCTTTTGGACCGCTTTATCAAATACAAGGATCATGGACGGCAGGATGGTCACGCAGCTCAGTACGCCGAAAATGACACCCTTTGCCATAACAACGCCCAGATCCATGCCGAGCGTGAAGCTCATGAAGCACAGTGCAACGAAGCCTGCCACCGTTGTAACGGAGCTTCCGACCACGGATGTGATCGTGCTTGCGATCGCGTTCG
>CAZERX010000053.1:673-11039 GCA_964515045.1 uncultured Eubacterium sp. | reverse complement strand
GGAGCATAACTCTTCTTTCGGGGTCCATTGTTGTTTCCCAAAGCTGTTCGGGGTTCATTTCACCAAGACCCTTATATCTTTGAACAGAGCCGTCGGGGATTTCCTCCAGCGCCTCTTTAAGCTCTTCGTCGGTATATGCATATTTAAGCTTTTTTCCCTTATAAACCTTATAAAGCGGCGGCTGTGCTATAAAAACGTGTCCCTCTTCTATCAAAGGCTTCATATATCTGAAAAAGAAAGTCAGCAAAAGAGTTCTTATGTGCGCACCGTCGACATCGGCATCCGCCATTATAACGATTTTTCCGTATCTTATTTTTGAAATGTCAAAATCGTCGCCTACTCCCGCTCCCACAGCAGTTATAACCGGCAAAAGCTTTTCGTTTGTATAAACCTTGTCAATTCTTGACTTTTCGACATTCAGCATCTTTCCCCAAAGCGGCAAAATCGCTTGATAACGGCGGTCTCTGCCCTGTTTTGCCGAACCGCCCGCAGAATCTCCCTCGACGATAAAGATCTCACACTGCGACGCATCGCGGGATTCGCAGTTGGCGAGCTTTCCGTTGGAGTCGAACGAAAACTTCTGCTTCGTCAGAAGGTTCGTCTTGGCACGCTCCTCCGTCTTTCGGATCTTTGCCGCCTTGAGTGCGCAGTCGATGACTGCCTTCAAGGTCTCCAGATTTTTATCAAAATAGAGCTGGATCTCCTCACCGGTCACCTTCGCCGTCACCTTCGCCGCATCCTGATTGTCGAGCTTGGTCTTTGTCTGGCCTTCAAAGCGCGGGTCGGGATGCTTGATCGAAATGACTGCCGTCATGCCGTTCCGCACATCGGTTCCGGTAAAATTCGCATCCTTTTCCTTCAAAATTCCTAGCTCGCGCGCATACTGGTTGATCACAGTCGTAAAGACCGTCTTAAAGCCGGTAATATGCGCACCGCCCTCGGCATTGTAAATGTTGTTGCAGAAGCCCATGATGTTTTCATGGAATTCATTCGTATACTGGAAGGCTGCCTCAACCTCGATCCCATCACTCTCGCCCTTGAAATAAATGACATCGTGGATGGTCTCTATGTTTTTGTTCAGATCCCGCACAAAACCGATGATGCCGTCCGGCTCATGGTATTCGATGTGCTCATCACGCCCGTCCCGCAGGTCAGAATAGATGATTGTTAAATCCGGATTCAAATATGCCGTCTCGTGCATACGGCTCTTGACATCGTCACCCTTGAATCTCGTTTTTTCAAAGATCTCCGGATCCGGAAGGAAATTGATCTTCGTTCCGGTCTTTCTCGTTTTTCCGATCGTGGGGAGCAGTCCGTTTTCCAAAGGGAGCACCGGATTTCCGCGCTCATAGCGGTCATGGTGCACGCTGCCCTCCCGACTGATCTGCACATCCATATAGGTAGACAGTGCATTGACGACCGAGGAGCCGACACCGTGCAGTCCGCCGCTCGTCTTATACGCTTCGTTATCAAATTTTCCGCCGGCATGCAGGGTCGTGAACACCAGCCGTGCCGCCGAAACTCCTTTTTCATGCATTCCGACCGGTATGCCGCGTCCGTTGTCCTCCACGGTACAGGAGCCGTCTGCCTCCAAGGTTACGCGGATCGTATCACAGAAGCCTGCCAGATGCTCGTCCACCGAGTTGTCCACGATCTCATAGATCAAGTGGTTCAGACCTTTTCTTGATACGCTGCCGATATACATGCCCGGACGCTTGCGGACTGCCTCCAGCCCCTCCAGCACCGAGATACTGCTGGCATCATAACTGCCCTTTGCCATAATCATTGCCCCTCTTTCCAGATGTCGTAATTGGAACAAAAATGTCCTACTCATATCAAAAATGCCGCAGCAGCCCGATATGGTTGCAGCGGACATCATCCAAAAAAGTATAGCACAACTGTTCGTGTCTCGTAAAGTTTTATTTCATCTGCAATGCGCAGTCTGCGTTAAGTTTACGGTTTCCGTCTAAAAAACACTTTTTCCGATCCTCCAAACCACGAAAATAGGCAGCTACCGTAAAACGGTCCTGCCTATTTTGCACGCTTTTGCTATCTTATTTTTATATATCCTCAAAGGCTGAAAGTACCTCATCATTACCAAATGCAGCTTGTAGTGCGTAATCGTGAAAGTTCACACCTAAATAACTGTCATAAAGTTCTAATGCCCAACTGTCAACTATATTTCCTGTATTGGAAAAAATCGGATCCTCATTCGCATCATAAGCACCCTCAAAATAGAAATAATCTCCGTCGTCTGACAGTCTAAAGGCAAACATCTGTGTAGGTTCAAAAACATCTGTTAAATACTTACATTCACCACGCACACAAACATATGTCTCTCCGTCTTCCTCAATTACATACCATTCTTCACTTCCTCCGAACCAATTATGCAACGACGTCCCAATCGTTTTACCATAGTCATATGCCATTAAAGTCGACTCTTTGACACTATCTATCTCTCTATCTGAACTTCCAAAATATAATACTAAAACAACGAGCGCTATCACCGCAACCCATATCCATTTGCGCTTTTTCTTGACAGGAATCGCATCTGACGGCTGATTAACAGCTTGTATACTACTCGTCTGATCATTCAACGAATTTCCACAAACTTTACAAAATTTATCTGTTATAAAAATCTCACTGCCACAATTTGAACATACCATAACATCATTCCTCCTACATTTGTACTTTTAACGTATCTATAATCCCTCAAAGTATATTTCTTTACCTTCCACAACAAGCACCAAATAGACTATATCTATATCCTCGTCATAATCGTAATAGTATGGAATGGATTCCGTCACGCCATCAATATCTAAATCCAACATGCCTTCACCTTCCCTACCTTCTGCAAAGGTTCCATAGTATTCATCATTTACAACATTTCCATTTTCATCATAGTAATTCACATAAAACTCGCACGTTCCCATTTCACTTTGCGTATATGACAGCACTATTTCCATCTGAGCATCGGAAGATTCAAATATATAGTCATGTTGTTCCAAAATGCTGTTATTTTCTAGCTCACTCTCACTATCCACATTACTACTATCATTTTCCGCAATACTGGATATTTTTTCCTGTAAATCGTCTTGATCCTTAGGTGTTACCTTTTCATTGATTGAAATATCTACATCTGAGTTTGGGTTGTCGTCTTGACCAATATCGGAACCTATACTCTCAGTTTGAACATGACTTGAACTTTGATCGTCAAAGCTTATACTTCTTTCTCCTCCATCTGTCAAAAAACTCCATACTGCCAATCCCCATACTAATACCGTTAAAATCAACAGTTGGATCTTTCCTTTCACCTTTATGGGTTCAAAGGACTCTTTATCATACGGAATCCCTTGAATTTCACATTCCTTCTTTTCCAAAATTTGTTTCACATTATTTACATACGGAAAATATTCTTTATCAAACAGACTTGTTTTTAATTCCCATATTATTTTTTTCTCACAATCTTTTATCCATCTATTTCCCCCTTTATTATAACTAACAACCGTATCCTTTCTGATTTTCTTACCCATAATATTCGTTTTCAAAACGGCTTTAAGTGATGCGAGTTCATCTATATCACCACACATATCCACAAAATATTTCTTAAAGATCATTGCTAATTGTTCACCAGTGACTCTGACTACTCGAGTTTTCGTCACCTTTGAAAAAAGAACATCTGAAATGTACTCTTTTACACTCTTTCTTACACCCAGCTCAGCCTGCGCATATATCTGATCGTAGCGGCTCTCATCCCCGCTTTCGACAACAATGTTGTTATCCTGTTTATCAAATTCATCTGTTTTTATGTTCAAACCTGCTATACCAGTTCCACATTTTTCACAGAATATAGCATCATCTGACACTCGTGCCCCACAATTTGTACAAAACATACTCTCACTCCTCATAATAAACATCTTCCAATAGCTTTTAATAACATCGATATTGGTTGATCTAAAAATCCCAAAAGAAACAAGATCATCAAAATTGAACCTATGAGTCCAAGATACGCACTCAAGGTATCCTTTAGATCATTTTTGGCTTCGGACGAACCCTCATCACGTGTACTCTGCATTTCCTGTGTTGAATTATCTATGCACGCACTCTGCGAACTGACTATATTTCCACACAGCTCACAAACATGTGCTTCGTCTGAAATTTCCATTCCGCACTTCGTACAATACATACCTCTCACCTCGCTTGTAGTTGTTCTTGTCGTACCTATTATACGACATTATGTATTATTTTTCAATAGCATACGTAATATAATTACGATATGTACAACTAAAAACGACTGATGGGAACTAATATGATCGATATATTACACCGAATTACACAATACCGAAACGAACGAAATTGGACTGAATACGAATTAGCCAAACGTTCAGAATTGCCACAATCCACGATTTCATCGTGGTATCGAAAAAAAATGTTACCCTCTTTAGCTTCCTTAGACAAAATAGCTGGGGCATTCGGACTTACCTTATCACAATTTTTGTCCGAAGAAGGGAATATCATCGCATCCGAAAATGAAAAACAGTTACTCCACGAATGGAACAAACTTGATAAACAACAGCAAAAATACTTACTTGAATTTCTTCGCAGTTTATGATCGTTACAACATATACCATCCCATTTTTGAATTCAAAAAAGCAGTGGTCTGCGACCTCGCATACCACTGCTCATATTCAGTCAATCCAAATCTTCCCTATTTCTTAAAAAATTCTACTTCCCGCTCACTTAGCTGCTTGATATTTTTTCCATTTTTTTTCGCATACCTTGTGAGCGCGACGAGATCAATCCCGATAGACGGTCGGCTTTCATAAGGATTAAACATTTCTATATACTGATCGACTGATGTTCGATTATCATATGTGTTACACTTCATCATCTGTCCACTCATACGTATACACCTCCATCAACTTCTGAGCTGCCGTTTCCTCAACTACAAAATGCAGCGGATGACCGGATAATGGCATTTCCCATGCATCAAACACATCCACATAGTGATTCAGGATTTCCTGATCCATTGCGTCTGCATGAAACACACCATCGTGCTTCCACTCTGTTGATTTATATGCAGCTATGGCTAATAAATGCCCGCCGACACCTTTATAACGCTGGGTACCGTATTCCCACGAATTATTATGCGGAGCTGTACATGCCCAATATACATACGCTGCATTTGCACCCATGTCGTTACTTAATCCGATCAGTCCCTGTATATCCATCGTCCCCTTCAAGACCAATGCATAGATCTCTACTTCCTCCGGCATCTTACTCCAGTTGATGTACCAGCCGGTTTTTTTATTAAACTTTGCCAAAAAAGATTTTCTTTTCAAACGAACGACCTCTGTGTCAACAATGTCACCGGTCTGTACATCTTTCAGACATGGAGTCAGTTCATCAACCTTAAATGTAATCATTATACTGCCCTTTTCTCCGAAATCCATTCCTCATAAACAAGCATGTTCTTACAGTTAAATTATATCACACGACAACCGGCAAGTCACGAAAAACGTGCACAAAACCACTCTGAACATATCCCACTCACCGCTTCTTTATGATATAGAACACGCCCTCCTCGGACGGACGCACCGGATATTCGCGCACAAGTCCAAGCTCACGGTGCAGGCGCAGATACTTTTTCACCGTGCCCTCCTCCGTCGCATACAAAAACAGTCTGCCGCCGTTCTCCAGAAGCTCCGAAAACTTATCAAAGCAGCCGCCGTAAAATCCGTCCAGCTCCTCCCGCATCTTTCCGATACGGCGCGGCATGTCCGCATAGATCTCGGTCATCTGGTGCTTGGAGGTAAATTCGAGAAAATCCTTTGTGATGAAATTACATTCCACGCCTGCCGCAGCCGCGTTTTCCTTACCGGCAGCCACAGCCTCACCAAAGATGTCCACCGCATAATTATCATAGGTCTTTCCGCGCAGATTTCGCTCGATCACAAACGTTCCCGCTCCGCACAGCGCATCCAGCACAACCGCATCGTCAAAAAGATACGGACGCGCCAGCTCGATCATGGAAGCCGCAAGATACGGCTGCATGGATGCAGAGGTCACCTGCCGTCTCCATGCGAAACGTTCATCCGGCAGCGTGTACAGCTTCAAGCACGGGAAAAAGCCGCCGTCGCGTGTCCGCGTCAGCCGAAGCTCAGCCTCGTACGCCGTCGTGCTGTTCTGCAGCTTTCCGTCACTGCCGCATTCCAGACGCTCCGCCAGTGCATGCGCCAGACGCGACTTTTCTGCCGCATCACGCATCCCGCGAAGCTCCACGCGAAAATAAAACGGCGCAGGCTCCTTATGCAGCGCCTCCAGCAGCGGGATCAGATCCGATGCGAGCAGTTGCTCTGCCAGAGCTTCCGCATCACCGTTTATCACACCATGAACGTTCAGCATAAAAAGAAGCTCCTGATAGGTATGCAGCCTGCTAAGCTGTGACAGCTCACCGGTCTTTACCCGCACGCCGAACGGATGCACGGCAGTCAGGGTATCCGCTGCTGCATGACTGCGAAGCTGCCTCCGCAGCTCCTCGCGCAGCGGACGCTCAGTCGTGAATATCACATCATTCCTGCGCCGCCAGCCGGTGAACGTGTGCTTCTGCACACTGCCGTTTTCGGACAAAAGCTGCAGGAGCTGCTTTCGCTCCTCCATCAGATGCTTCTGCTCCTCCGGTGCTGCCTGCTGATGCAGCAGCTCCTCATAACGCGCCGTCAGCTTCGGCAGATATTCCGTCACATCCATCCCTGTGCAGGCTGTGAGGTACGCGCTTTTTACAAAACGTGTTTCCTCACTCTCATAAGCTGCGAGCAGTGCCGGTACGCTGTCCGAAAAACCGAGCATGCCGATGAGCAGTGCCGCATTTTTCCGCACCTTAGCGTCCGGATCCGCCAGCAGCCGCTCCAGTACGGCAGGCTCGATCTCATGTTTCAGTTCCTGCACATTTTCGCTGTCTTTACACAGTTTTTTAAGCTCGATTAAATTTTCGCGTACATTTTCACCGCGGCATACCGCTTCATAACAGTTATTCATCCGTATTCTCCATTTCGATTTTCTTTTCGATCTTCATTTTTCGGTCAGCGTCTCGTAAGCTGATACATCAGTGCATTCACGATCGCCGCCGCAACATTCGAGCCGCCCTTCCGCCCGCGGGCGATGATCGACGGAACCGGATCCGCAAGGATCAGCTCCTTTGCCTGCACAACGTTCACAAAGCCGACCGGCACGCCGATGATGAACGCGGGGCGAAAATCCGTCGTCTGCATCAGCTCATGCAGCCGGAGCAGTGCCGTCGGCGCATTTCCGATCGCAAAGATCGTCGGTCGGTCAAGCCGCGCCGCCTTGGACATCGCTGCCGCTGACCGCGTACAGCCGGTGCGCGCTGCCTCCTCCGCAACATCCTTATCTGAAATAAAATTGTACACCTCACCGCCGAGTGCTGCAAGGGTACTTCGATTGATCCCTGCCATCGCCATCCGCGTATCCGTAACAATGCACGCGCCGTTTTGCAGAAGCTCATGTGCCTGCGCGACTGCGTTCGGCGTAAAACAGAGATGATCTGCATAATCAAAATCTGCCGTCGTATGGATCACACGCTTGATGACCGGCTCCTCCAGCGGATCGAACACGCGCCCGCAAAGCTCCTCCGTTATGATCTCAAAGCTCCGTTTCTCGATCTGCTCCGGCAGAAGCTGTTCGATTTCCATATTTTTATCAAAAATAATATCCTGTTTCATTTTTTATATCCCCATCATCTGATAGATTGCCCGCAGATCCATATGCTCCCGCAGTGCTGCCGCCAGCCGGTCAAACTGCTCCTCACGGTAATCCTGCAGCGACTGTGTCTGCACCGGAGCAAGCGTCCTGCCCTGCCGCGCGGCGAGTGCCTGTGCGATTTCATACGCCATGCCTGTGGCATCAAAAAAGCCGTGCACATAGGTTCCGTACACACGCCCTGCGGCAGCGCCATCCTGCTTTTTTTGTCCGTGTGTTTCATCCGTCAGATCCGTCAATGCCTGCACACCGCCGGACACCGCCGTCGTTTCACCCATGTGGATCTCATATCCCTCCACCGGATGACCGGACAGCTTGCGGAACACTCCATCCGTCTCTGCGACCGTTCCGCAGACACGTGTCCGCACCTTTTCCGTTGAAAAATTCGTACAGAGCGGCAGATAACCAAGCCCCCGCTCACTGCCGCCCGCTTCCGTCCGCATTGGATCATGCAGCTCCCGCCCAAGCATCTGATAACCGCCGCAGATACCGAACAGCACGCTTCCCTTCGCGTAGGCACGTGCGATCGCAGCCTCCATTCCGCTGCTGCGCAGCCACCGCAGATCCTCCAGTGTATTTTTGGTGCCGGGCAGCAGGATCATATCCGGCGTTCCGAGTGTTTGTGCCTGTTTCACATAGCGAAGCCCGATGTGCGACTCATGCTCCAGCATGAGAAAATCCGTAAAATTGGAAATGTGCGGCAGACGTATGACTGCCACATCCAGCAGACCTCCCGAACACTGCACATCCAGCCGCTCACTCAGCGAATCCTCGTCCTCGATATCAATGTCCAGATACGGTGTCACACCGACCACCGGAATGTCGCAGTATTGCCGGAGCTGTTCGATACCCGGCTCTAAAATCGAAGGATCTCCGCGGAATTTATTGATGATCAGCCCCTTCACGCGCGCGCGCTCCTCCGGTGTCAAAAGCGTCACCGTACCGAGAAGCTGCGCAAACACGCCGCCGCGGTCGATATCGCCTGCGAGCAGCACCGGCGCATCCACAAGCTCTGCCATTCCCATGTTTACAATATCATTTTCTTTCAGATTGATCTCTGCCGGTGAACCTGCACCCTCCAGCACGATAATGTCATACGACCGATCCAGCGCATCATACGCCGCACGGATGTCCGGAATGAGCGACCGTTTGTAGTTAAAATATTCCCGCGCGCGCATGTTCCCGCGCACCTCACCGTTTACGATTACCTGCGAACCGACATCACTCGTCGGCTTTAATAAAATGGGATTCATGCAGACGGACGGTTCGATCCCTGCCGCCTGCGCCTGCACGACCTGTGCGCGCCCCATTTCAAGCCCCTCCGCCGTGATATACGAATTGAGCGCCATATTCTGTGATTTGAACGGTGCAACGCGGTAGCCGTCCTGATGAAAGATCCGGCAAAGCCCCGCCGTGAGCAGGCTTTTTCCTGCACCGGACATCGTTCCCTGTATCATAATGTTTTTTGCCATCTCACCGCTCCCTTTCTCTGTCCGCAAGTACCCGCAGCAGCCGTTCATTTTCCGCACGCAGACGCACGCAGACACGGTAACAGCCTGCGCCGAGCCCGCGATAATTGCTGCAATCGCGGATCAGGATACCGTGCGACAGGCAGTGCTCATACAAGCCGCTCTCTCCACAGAAAAACACATAATCCGCTGCACCGGAAAATACGGTAAAGCCCAGCGCGCGCAGCTCACTGCTCAGCCATTCCCGCTCCGCACCGATCGCCGCCGCGCAGTCCGAAAGCCACTGCCTCTGACCGGTCGCCGCGATCCCTGCGTATATGGCAGGCTGTGAAACATTCCACGTCGGAAGCTGCATCCGGCAGCGTTCCAGCAGCTTCCCATCCGCACACAAAAGATAGCCGATCCGCAGTCCCGCGCACGCATACGTTTTCGTAAATGCCCGAACGACCACCAGTCTGTGATAACGGAAAAGCTCCGGTATCACCGTGTAACGCTCATGCTCCTGCACAAATTCCAGAAAGCATTCATCCACAACGACCGTCATCTGCTTATCATTCGCAACCGTCAGCAGTCGCAGCAGCTCCTCATGCGTGTACAGTGCTCCGGTCGGATTGTTCGGATTGCTGAGCATGAGTATGTCCGCACCGGAGCTTTCCAGACAGGAAAAAAATCCATCCGTCAGCAAAAAATCATGCGCCGGATCTGTTTCGTAAAAGCTCGTCCGACAGCCCGCAGCCGCAAGCACGCGCTCGTATTCTGAAAACGCCGGTGCCAGCAGCAGTGCATGTGCGGGTCGGAGCGCCTGCGCGAGCGCGAGCAGAAGCTCCGATGCACCGTTTCCGCATAAAACATACGACGGATCAACCGACTCATAGGCTCCGATCGCCGTGCGGAGCGCTATGCAGTCAGGATCCGGATACACCTGCGCATCCAAAACGCCCTTCATTGCCGCCTGCCGCACCGCCTCCGGCATCCCATAGCAGTTACAGTTCGCCGAAAAATCCAGTACATCCGGATGCTCATAAATATTTCCGCCATGCTCATTCTTTCTCATTGCTGCTCCTTCCCTGCGCCCTTTTTTTTTCGCTTTTTTACTGCCAGACCGTCACACCACTGCC
>CAZERX010000053.1:0-663 GCA_964515045.1 uncultured Eubacterium sp. | reverse complement strand
CCTGCGCCCTTTTTTTCGCTTTTATTTTTTACTACTTAACCGTCACACCACTGCCGCCATCACGCAGATCAGCAGTGCCAACAGCCACCCGATGCACGCAGTCGTTTTCATCAGTAGCACGGCACGCGAAATGTCCGCCCATTCAACCGCGCGATGATCGTCTCCGATCGTCGGCTTATGCTGCACCGTTCCAAAATAGCTGGCATCGCCTGCGAGCTGCACCATCAGAGCACCCGCCATCACACTTTCCGTCTGCGCGGAATTCGGACTTTTGTGCGCCCTGCGATCCCTGCGGTAAATACGATACACCTCCCGCAGCCGCGTCGCAGCAGCATTTTTCATCAGACGGCTGTGCCGGAGCAGGACCGACGCACCCATCATCAGATACGCCGACAGCCGCGCCGGAATGAGATTCACCAGATCATCCATCCGTGCCGCAGCCGTTCCATAATACTGATAACGCGCATTGCGGTAGCCGACCATGGAATCCATCGTATTGACTGCCTTATACAGATAGGCGAGCGGTGCACCGCCGAGCAGGGCATAAAACATCGGTGCGATCACGCCGTCTGAGGTATTTTCCGCCACGGTCTCCACCGCCGCACGGATCACGCCTGCCTCATCAAGATCTGCCGTATCCCTGCCGACGATCATGGAAACGGC
>CAZERX010000052.1:0-11381 GCA_964515045.1 uncultured Eubacterium sp. | reverse complement strand
TTTTAACGATGCTCTTACATCGAGAACATCTCTGTTCTTACTTTTATTATACTCAGCCTTACGAAAAATACAACAGAAACATAAAAATTTTCTTATTTTCTGATGATCATCCGATCCGCCGCACAAACGTCGGTACACGCGTCAGTGACCAGAGCAGCACGACACTGTAATCCGTATTTTTTCGGAAACGCAGACCGGACAGCTCGCGTCCGTTCAGCGTCAGCGTGATACCGCCCGCCAGCTCATAGCGAACCGTCACATTCCGCCCCTTCAGACTGTTCAAAACCCCGGCGGGCACCGTGCGCGCGCCGTTCATCGTGATCGTAAGCGTCTCTCCGCTCACAGCGCGTTGGATCTCATTTTGGATCAGCGTCCATCCGCTGATACCGTCTGCACCCTTGATCTGCGGCTCTTTCTCCGTTGCCGCATCACCGGACTGATCCGGTGTCTGTGCACCGCCGCTGCCTGCGCTGCTTCCACCACCACTGCTGCCGCCGGTGCTTCCACTGCCACCGCTGCTTCCGCCGGTACTGCTGCCACCGGTGACTTTTTCGATGACCTCCGTGTATTCTGCGCCGCACGCGCTGCAGTGACAGGTGCGCACACCCTCTGCCGTCGTGGTCGCGGGTGTCGTCACGGTAGCGGTCAGCGCTTCGTGATGATCCGGATCACAGGCAGTCGTCGTACCGCCCATGATACATGTATTGCAGACCGTACACCATGTATCTCCGGTATAACCTGCCGTATGACAGGTCGCCTCCCGCGCATTCCGAAGCTCCGTCTGCTCATGTGCACACGCGGATGCGGTGATCGTGACCGTAACGCAAGTCGTCACATAGCAGGCGCGGTCAGCCGCCGTATAGACTGCCTCCGCAGTCACAGATCCTCCCGCCGCAGGGATCGCCGTTCCTGCATCTCCCGAAGCCCATTCCCAGCCGGTCGGGAGTGAAATATCAGACACGGTCAATGCCGTGCTCGCGGCGAGGATCGCATCTGCCGGCATATTCGGTGCGTTCTGCAGCTGCTGTACCGTCACCTCTGCCATACCGGTATAGATCTCAAAATTTTTCGTATCCGTCGGCGTGAAAATATAGCCGAAGGACTGTGAAGCACCCGCGGAATAGCTGA
Organism: uncultured Eubacterium sp.; assembly: GCA_964515045.1. Lineage (GTDB taxonomy): Bacteria > Bacillota > Clostridia > Lachnospirales > Lachnospiraceae > W0P33-017. The sequence continues at coordinate 10,253 of CAZERX010000052.1, read as the reverse complement.
GCTTCGTCTGCGGAGCCTGCCATGCGAATGTGCCTGCCGTATCAGCCGTGCCGCTCAGTGCGTTCGCATACAGATATTCGCCGTGCGTATAAGCTCCCTGCGCCGCTGCTGCCGTGATATTCGGTGTCGCCTTCGCGATGTCAAGCGTGATCGCCGAGTGCGGCAGCTCATAATTCGCTGCATCCGAAGCATTCAGTGCAAAGTAGATCTGCTGTGCATGCATACCGGCATCCAGACAAAGTGTCGTGACCGGAGCGGTACTGCTGCCCCAGCACCATGTACCGGTGAGCGACGTACCGTCTGCGCCGGTCACACTGCCCGCTGTCAGTGTATAGCCTGCTCCCATCTGATTCAGCATCGCACTGTCATAACCGCCTGCCGCATAAGCAAGTCCCGCGAGCGACGGTGCCGTAAAGGAGGGCTGTGCCTTCGCGACGGTGATCTGAACCTTACCGTTATATGTCTGATAGTCCGTATCGGACGGCACGAACGTATAGTCCGCATCGACCGAAGCTCCCGCCTCCGGCTTCTGATCCGGTGTCACCCAATGCAGTGTGCCGGTCAGCTCCTTCGTCGGATCCGACGCATCCACAAAAACACCCTGCGTGAGCGTCAGCGAAGACAACGGCTGACCGTAGGTGAGCGTCTGACTGCCAAGCGTCGGCGCTGACTGACATGCCACCGGAAGCTGATCCACAAAGGACAATGTCAGTTCGATGTCATACGGCACATAATTCTGACTGCTGACCGTAAGCTTCAGTGTGCCGGTCGTGACGGCATCAAATACCTTCGTCGTATAGGACAGCGTCGTGCCGGTGATCTCGGACTGTGAAAAATAAGTATCTGCCGTTGATCCGGTCGAGATTTCACAGCTTACCGTGCCTGCATCCGCCGGAAGATACGCGCTGTCATTCAGTTCCACCGTATCCGTATGCGCAGCCGTCCGCACATACTGTCTGCTGATCGTCGGTGTGCCGCCGCTCCATGTCGCCTGTCCGACCGTCAGCGTACCACTGACCGCGTTCTCCGTACCGTATTGGAAGGTAATGTCATAATAAGCACTGTCGGAGGTCACCGTAAATGCATAGCTTCCGGCATCCGGCTTCGCACCGATATCCTCCGGAAAATGCAGCGTCAGCGACGAAACAACTGCCGCCACCGTATCACCGCTCGCCAGTCCGTCATAGGAACCGTCTGTCTGCACCGTAATGTCACCCGATACCGGCTGCTGCGGCAGGGTATCCCCATACGTGATGCTAAGATCTGCCATTTGAAGCAAGAGCGTTCGCTTCGTAAAGGTCGGCGATACCTTCACCGTGAGCGGTTCATAGCTGTCCGGATCCTCCGACGGTGTAAAGGTCAGCTCATACGCGGCATCTGCCGTCGGGATCACCGTCTGATCCGATTCCGTCACCGCCCATGTGCCTGCGACGGTCGTCTCTGTCGCACTCGCCGTATCCATATCATAAATGACGACACTGCCCGACTCCGTTACAGAAGCAGTGTTTAGTGCCTCGCCGTACTTCACGGAAAGCACCGGTGTCTCCGATACGCAAAGCTGCTTTTTCGGTGCAAATGCTGCCGTTGCCGTACCCCAAAGATGATTATTGTAGCCTTTCGTACCCATTGTCGCATTCGTCGTACACGTTCCATAATACTTATATCCGCCTGCCGTCACACAGCTCACGACGGCATTCTCCGGCAGCCAGAGATACAGTGCACCCGACGCATCCGTATACATCTGATCCGTACCGTAAGCATACTTCTGACCTTCAGAATCCTTGATATCCAGCTCCGTCACTGCGGCATTCTGCGGCAGACCCGTGATCGTCGTACAATAACAATTCAGCGATGTGTCTGCCGTATTCGTCGCAGTATCCAAACCGTATCCATAAGTGCTTTGACCGGTGTATTCACCGACCATATTGACGGAGCCGCCGTTCACCTGCCAGCCTGTATAATTGTTTGTAATACCCGATAAATTAGGATCGTTTTTCCCGCCGCTGGCATAGACCGTTCCGCCGTTGATCACAACCGTCCCACAGTGCCAAGTTAACGTGGTGTCCCAACCACCCAAATGGTACAGCCCGATGCCGTGTCCTTCGCTTCCGGTCTTTGCCGTCACTCTGCCGCCGTTGATCGTGACATTGTCTCCATAAATGCCGACCGAGTTGCTTGCTGCTGACAGATCGACCGTGAGCTGCACCGTACCGCCAATGACCAGCGCCGTACCACGCGCGCTGATACCCAGACAGTGGTCATAGTATCCTCCCTCATTATACTTCAAAATATTTTTCAGCTCCAGACTGCCGTCACCCTGTATCACGAGTGAACCGCACCCATGCACATCGACCGGTCCGCTGTTTCGGATATCCGTGCGAAGGGCATTCTCTCCGCTGACGTTCAGCGTCAGCTTTGCGGAGCTGCCGGACATGCCAAGTGCCGCCTCCTTTTTCTCCGTTGAGTCGATCGTGACACCGGAGAGCGTCAGCATGACCTCCGCACCCTCCGCGATCCGGATGCGGTCACTCGTCGCCGTCTCACCCTCTGCCATCGTGACCGTATAGCTGCCGCTGTTCAGCAGCAGGACTCCGTTATGATAAACGTAGCTTCCGGTCGTCATATCCACGGACAGCCCTGCCCGCCAGCTAAAGTCGATCTCCTTCGACAGATCGAGATTGACGGTGCTTCCATAGATCCGTCCGTTCAGGCTGACCGTGACCGGCTGCTCACCGTACAGCCCCTTTTTCGCAACTGTAAAGGTGCCCGATGCAGTGCCCTCCGACACGGCAAAGCTCACCGTATCCGTACAGGCGCTGTCCCCGCTGCCGAGTGTGACCGTGCCGGTCAGTGCCGTCTCCGTCGTATCGATCTCCGGTATCCGGAGCGCCAGCGTGTAATGATACACCAGACAGATCCGGCTGACCGAATCGTTCTGCACCGGCGCGATCACGCCGTCCGCGCCCACATCCACGGTCGTATCCGCACCGCTCACCGTGACATACGCGCTGCCCGTCACCTCCGGACGGCCGCCGGTTCTTTTCTTCAGATCGCCATAGCCGATGTCCCCCTGCGTCTCCACCGTGCCGCCGGTGATCCTGATCTCCGGACACGACAGCCAGTGCGATCTATCATTTTCCGAATCATACGCCGTGTCCACTCCGTTTCCGATGGCTGCTCCGGCATATCCCATGTAATCCTGACCTGCAGCCGCGTGCACCGTGCCGCCGGTGATCCTGATCACTGACACACGTCCCCCATGAGCGTCAACCTCAGTATTGTAGGAGCCACCACCGATACCCGCTGCGCCTGCACCGCCGGTCGCCGCCACTGTACCGCCGCTGATCTCGATCGTTCCGGTATTTTCCTCCCAGCCGCTGCCGCCGATACCCGCCGCGCCGTATACAGCTTTGAGATTCTCGGAATGTGTGCCGCCGGTCGCCGTCACCGTACCGCCGCTGATCTCGATCGTTCCGACCTTTACAGCCCCGGCATCATCCTCGTTCGCACCATAGCCCCATGCATTCGCACCGATACCCGCTGCTCCGCCGAATCCCTTGCCGCCGGTCGCCGTCAGGCTGCCGGTGCTGTCCGCCGTGATACAGAGCGTACAGCCCTCGGCGACGGACAGACCTGCGCCTGCACCGCACCCCTTCAGGCTGTTTGTCCCCTCGAGGGTCAGGTTCAGCGTCGCACCGTCTTTCAGGGAAATGGGTGCAAACAATACGTTTGGATACGCTGCTGCGTCGGGACTATATGAGCTGCCGCAGGACATATTGAGATCCTTGAACGTCAGATTCCACGTGCCGCCGGAGAACTCCAGTCGGGCGCTTGCGCTGTTGGTCGTTCCGGTGAGCGTTTTTCCTTCCCAGTCGTCTTTATCCGCCTCCGATATGACAGTCACGCCGGACAGCCCGCTGATGTCCTTCACGGTATCACCGTCCACCGATGCTACGGCGGGCACATCGACGACCGTCTGCGGGTCCACTGCGGACTGCGATGCTGCCTGCGCCTGTACCGCCGCCGGTGAGGTCACTGCTGACTCGGACGTGACCGATGATCCGCTCGCAGCTCCCGCTGTCGTTGTGACATCACCTGCCGTCCCCGCAGATGTCTCTCCCTCTGTCGCATAGGTGCTTATGACTGACAGATCAAGGGATGCCATCGTCGTGACCACTGCAAGCAGCAGTGCTGCCGCCTTTCTCACATTTCGTTTCTTATTTCCCGTTTTTTTCATGACGTTCACCTCTCCAAAAAAACAGTTTGTTTTGTACTTGTACCAAGTATGCCATACCCCCCCCCACTCTGTCAATTAGTTTTTGTACAAAATTATAGAACAAAAGTGTGCTTCGCGCACGCTCGCGTTCCAATTCACTGTATCGCACAACTTTTGTTCCGCGCGCGTAGCTGCGCATCCGTGCACGGAGTGCTTTTATTTCATAGGAAATCAGTTCACTTTCACGCATTAACGTGACATGGTCTTTCCTATGAAATAAAAAAATGGGATGCATGATCTGCATCCCATTTTTTTAACATTATATAATTTTCCGTATCCCTGTACTACTCCTTCGACAGCTTCGACATATCCTCGGAGATCGCATAGATGCCGTTCAAGAGTCCGTTCATCTGCGTCAATGCCTCCATGCTGCTGTCGCTGAGTGACAGTGAGCTTTCCGTCGATGCTGCAACCTGCTGGCTCGTCGCTGACAGGTTCGCGATGCTGTCTGAGATCGCAGAGTTTGCCACCACGACCGCATCGACCGCATCCGTCACATGTACGACATTTCCATTCAGCGCATCGCTGTTGCTCTGGATATCCATCAGCTTGTCGCCTGTGACAGCGATCATTTCATTCTGCTTCTCAGCGTATACCGCAGAACGCGACATGCTGTCCGCCGCTTCCTGCGCATCCTTCGTCAGACGGTCAATGATCTGTGAGATCTGCTCCGTCGCCTGCTTGGTGTCCTCGGACAGATTGCGGATCTCGTCTGCCACGACCGCAAAGCCCTTTCCGGCTTCTCCGGCGCGTGCCGCCTCGATCGAAGCATTCAGTGCGAGCAGGTTCGTCTGACTGGAAATACCGAGGATCGTCTCCGTGATCGCCTCGACCTCCTTGATACTCGCATTCAAGTTTTTCGTCGTCTGCTCTGTTTCCCGACTGATGCGTGCGACCTCTGCCGCCTGCTCCTTGAGCTGTCCGATCAGCTTGACACCCTCTGCGACCGCTTCCTGCGTCGCGCCGGAACGCTCAGACATCTGCTGTGCCTCATCCTCCACGCGGCGGATGCTCTGCTGGATCTCCGCAGTCTGCGCAGTCTGCTGTTCGATCGCCTCTGCCGTGAGCCGCGTGCTCTCCGCGATCTCACTGATCGAGCTGTGGCTGGAATCCATGCATTCATTCAAGGTCGCTGATACCTGCATCGCCTGCTGAAAGCCGTCCGCAAGCTCCTTCGCATGATCGACCACACTGACCGCGATCTGCGCCTGCTCTGCCGCCTGCTCCTCGATCTGGTCTAATGTCTGCGTCTGCTGCCGCTGCTGCACCTTTACGACAAAATATGCGTCAACGGCTGCCACAATGACGATCAGCATCTGCACAACAACCTGTGCCGAATCAAGCTGATCCGGATAACGCCGGTCAAATACATAAAAAAACACGACCGCCGCAAGTGTCGCCAGCACAGCGCTCACCTTTACGAGCCGTACATTCTGATAACCCATCAGCATCACGGCGATCGGGAACAGATACAGTATCACATAGGTCTCGTGATAAGTAAACAGCAGCACGAGCAGTGCCGCAAAGGTTGACAGCGTCACCAGATGATAATTCACCCGCAGACCGATACAGCTCACTACGACTGCGAGGATCAGCAGGACGAGCCGCACCACCTGCTCCGTACTGATACCCTGTGTAAAGCCGAGCAGTGTCACGACGATCATGCTCACGATATTTGTCATGCTCATCATCCATGCGACACGATTCCGCTCTGCGATGTGCTGTTCCTTCAGATTCATAACATTACCTCCCCGTCCGTTGTCTGCTTCTCCCGCAGACGCTCTTTATCTGTATATCATACCGCACTTTCCCATCGCGCCGCAACAATTTTCACAATAATTCGTGCTAAAATGCGCATTTTCCTTGCAATTCCGCAGCCGATCAAATGACGCAACCAAAAACACACACAGCCGTGGACATTCTGTCCACGGCTGTGCAGGTTATTGACCATTTGGGATCAGTTTTCCTTATGCGTTCGGCTGTGCTAAATACGGCAGCAGCTCATCCACGGTATCGATCATAACGAGGATCGCGTCCAATACTTCCTCGATCTCTTCATCCGAGTAATCATCTGCATTTGCCGTCATTGCGTTCACGGTGTCTATCAGATCTGCACATGCTGCCAGATATTCTACGGCAGACTCATCGTCCAGCCAGCCGTTCATCTCTGCCAGCTCATACGCGCCCACATAGACCAGATTCAGCTCGGTATTCACACGCTTTAATGCCTCTGCGTAGGTGATCTTATTCTTTACGGTGATCTTGGTCTTTGTCTGGTAGGTGTTCTTGCCTTCCTTCATGGTTACGGTAATGACTGCCTTACCCTTTTTCTTTGCGGTAACGACACCCTTTTTGCTGACGGCTGCGACAGCCTTCTTGTTTGACTTGTATGAGATCTTTGCCTTGCTGCCTGCATTGTATACGTTGAGCTTCCACTTCTCGCCCTTCGCCATCGTATAGCTCTTTACGACAAAGGCATTCGATGCGGATGATGCTGCCTTTGCAGGTACCGGTGTAACGACCATTGAACATACCATCACCACTGCCATGACAAGCACGGCTGCTCGCTTCATAAATTTCTGTTTTTTGTTTTCCATAACGGATCCCTCCTGTTTTCTTTTTTCTTTATTTCGTTATTTCTTTTTCCCTCATAAATCCCTGTCTGAAAAAACTATTTCTCCGGATTATTCTTTAAGATCAGACGCTTGGCGCTGCTCGAATACTTCCAGTACTTGGAGCTTAATTTCGGACAGTTTTTGCTCGTGATGGACGATACCTTCTTGTTCTTTGCCGTCCATTCGTGCCAGTCTACGCCGGATGAACCAACGTCTTTGCCGCTCTGCGTATAGTAGCAGTCATAGGACATGCGGACAGGGTTTGCAGCGTTCGGTCCGTCGTATCTGCCGATCACATTGCCGCAGTACGCGCCCTTTGAGCCTTTGATCTTTCCGGTCGAATAATTATAGATCACGCGCTCCTTATAACCATCCGACTGTCCGGCGAGTCCGCCTGCATAGCCTTCTCCTGCCAGCGTGACAGCACCGGTATTATAGTTATTTCTGCAATCCCGTACAGAGCCGACGAGTCCGCCTACAGCCTTACCATCACCGAGACTTTTCGCAGACGTGACCTTGATCGCGCCCTTATTGTAGGACTGGCTGATCTTGTACACATATCCGCCGATACCGCCGATCTGCCCATCACCGTTTGACTTGTCCGTGACGGTGATGCTTCCGGTATTGGCACTTTTGGTGACCGTTCCTGCCGTGTAACCGACGATACCTCCGATCTCCATTTTTGTGCCGCCGTTCACCGTCACCGCGAGCTTTCCGCTGTTTTTGCAGTCAGATACCTTCTTTTCAACCGTATTTGCCAGACCTGCCACTCGCGTATAGCCGTCTGCGTTCACCTTGATCGTGCCGCTATTCTTGCAGCCGCTCATCGACTGCGCACCGACCACCAGACCTGCCACGGACAGTGCCAGATCCTCATCATGCATGCTGGAAACGACTGCCTTGACATTGATCTTGCCGGAATAGCTGCAGTTCTTGAGTACCTGCCTCTGTACACCAAAGATACCGGTACCCGCCAGTCCCGCTGCGACCTGCGGATTATACTGACTCGATGCATCCAGAGTAAGGTTCACGCTGCTCTGACACTTGACGAACGTTTTGCCGCCGGTGCCGACAAGACCTCCGATCGTCACACCCGTGCCCTCATCATAAGAGCCGCCGCCGTTCGCCTGCACGGAGCCGCTCACCTTGATATTCTCAAAGGTCGATTGTCCTGCGCTCGCCACGAGTGCGGCAGCAAGTGCACCTCCATCACCGGAGCTGACACGGATATCCACACCGGTCATTTTCAGATCCTTGAACTTCGCACCGTCCGCATGGGTAAACAACGCCGCACAGACGAACTCTGACGATGTCACGTCCAGCTTGTAGTTTTTCAGCGTATGACCCTTGCCGTCGAACGTTCCGGTGAATTTGTTGTTCATGTTGAACAGTGTCATTCCCTCCGGCACAACAATATCCGTCGTCAGATAGTAGCTGCCGGACGGATCATTCTCCATCGCGCGCAGATCATCTGCGGATGAAATGGCGGTCTTTTCTGCTGCCTGCACCGGATCAGCAGACAGCTTCACGGAAAATACCAATGTACATGCGAGCATCGCCCACATACACAGCTTTTTATTGATCCTCATAGTAAACCTCTCCTAACCTCTGGATTTCTGATGTGCAGCCTTCCTTACCGGATCTCAACTCTTACACTGTTGTTTACCAGATCAACGACGTCCTTCGTCTTGATCTTATAGGTATACCAGTGCACACCCGGCTTGATAGAAATAGTCTTCGTGGCAGAAGTATACAACGTATTACCGGGGGTGAACACTTTCGCCTCGACGCTGCATTTCTTTGTGCTGCTGTAGGTATTCGCAGCTATGCCCTTGATGCACAGGGTCTTTCCGCTGTATGATACGGAGCATGCCGTAAATCCGGCATAATTCTTGTCGTATTCAGAAATAGACGGCAGCTTCGTGATATTTCGGATCACCTTGGTATTCTTGACCGTCTTTACTGCCTTGCTGGTCTGACTCTTTGACGCATCACTCGCATCGACCAGCTTTACCTTGAACTTTCCGGAGCCGGCACCCTTTTTTGAATAAACAAACGACTGCTTTGCGTTACCGTTACTGGTGAGCGTCTTGATCTCCTTATTTCCCATGTAGACGATCGCCTTGGTCGCTCCTTCCGTATATGTGTTGCCATTCCATTCTACATTGATGAGTACCATGTTCGCAGAGCACTTGAGCGCACTGAGATTCGGTTTATTGTTCAGCGTAACCGGTGTTTCTTTTCCCGGAGTAACCTTGAATCTGCCGACGAGATTAAAGGAGCCGACATAGCCGTCATAGCCGTAAGAGCCGTTTCCGCGTTCGGTATCAATATAGTTCTCCATCCAGATCGATGAACCCGGCTTTACCGGTCTCTGGCTGAACACCGTATATACCTTGCTGCCTCCGATCGTCAGCTCCTTCTCCAGACCGTAGCTGGTGGCTGCATTGATCTTTACCGATACATTGCTCGGCGTTCCAAAATAACCGGTGACATTGATCGTCTTGCTGCTGTTGTTCTTCAGCAGGAAACGATACGATGTACAGCTTCCGTCCTCGGCGATCTCTACCGGCAGATAACCGGTCGTTGACGGCATACCAAGGTCTACATACGTGGAAGTGTTGTCCGTTACCTCATAAGTCACCGTATTTCCATCTACGCTGTAGGTGTTCGCGTACGCTTCCTCTCGGATGCCAAACACGATGAGAAGTGTAAAAAGTGCTACTGCCATTCCCTTCATACATTTTTTCATTGCATTCATATGATTCCCTCCTTTGATCGTAATTCTTTCATACAATGTACCTCTATTATATTCCCTTTTTTTGCCATTGACTTTTCTGCGACTGAATCGAACTGAAAATGTACTAAAAAAATCCTGCATACAGCCAATGCCATACGCAGGATTTTTTCTTATCGTTTCTTATAATGCCGCTTTGATCGCAGCGAGAAGCTCGGAATAGTCCTCAAATGCCGGAAGCTCCGGATGATCCTTCTTGATCTGCTCGGTACTCTTGAATAAAAAGCCCGCCTTGCTCGCCTGTATCATCGCAAGATCATTAAAGCTGTCGCCGCTCGCGATCGTCTCATAGCCGATGGACTGCAGTGCCTTCACGGTCGTGAGCTTGGACTTCTCACAGCGCATCTTAAAGCCCGTGATCGTTCCATCCTCCGCTACCTCCAGTGAATTGCACATGATCGTCGGCCAGCCGAGCTTTTTCATCAGCGGTGTTGCAAACTGCTCAAAGGTATCACTGATGATGATGACCTGTGTCAGTGACCGCAGCTCGTCCAAAAATTCCTTCGCGCCATCGATCGGATCGATCTTAGCGATCGTTTCTTGGATCTCCTTTAATCCGAGTCCA
>CAZERX010000051.1:0-11645 GCA_964515045.1 uncultured Eubacterium sp. | reverse complement strand
CGCACGCACATTTTGACCATATCATGGGCGTTGCGGAGCTGAAAAAACGCTACCGGATACCGGTATATGTGCACGAGGCAGATGCAGAGATGCTGCAGCGGCCGGAGCTGAACTGCGGCGCGATGATCGGCACGAGCGTGTCACTGCAGGCAGATGAAACGCTGCGTGACGGAGAAAAACTCACGCTGGCAGGCATGGAATTTACCGTGCTCCACACACCGGGGCACACACCGGGCGGCGCATGCTATTATTTCGCGGAGGAGGGCGTGCTGTTTTCCGGCGATACGCTGTTTTGTGAATCCGTCGGAAGGACAGACCTGCCGGGCGGCAGCATGTCACAGCTCGTGCGTTCCGTGAGAGAAAAGCTGTTTACACTGCCGGATCTCACGCTCGTTTACACAGGGCACGGTGAGCCGACCAAGATCAGCACAGAAAAACAATACAACGCGTTCGTCTGAAACGCGGCATTTAGGATAAAAAATGATAAAGATTATACAGTTGCATAAAGCAGATTTTGAATATGACATCCATTCTCTGGTGAAAGCGTTCTTTCCATCAGAGAATGTTTTTATTACCGGAACACTGACACCCGAGCGGCAGGAGCCGGAGGAGGAGATCCGCGCGTGGTTGGACATTGATTTCGGAGGAACGGACATCATCGCGTGCTGGCGGACAACGGACGGCGAACCGGTGCGCGCGCAGATGACACCGGTATCCGCAGACCGTCTGGATGTGAAAAACGCGTTAAAGATCGGGTTATATGATATGCTCGTACAGGTGACCGGACGGACGCTGCCGTGGGGTTCGCTGACCGGCATCCGACCGACCAAGATCCCGATGCAGCTTCTCGCAGAGGGAAAGAGTGAGGAGCAGATCGCAGAGCATATGCGCGCGACCTATCATATGAGTGAGGAAAAGATCGCGCTGGCGACCGATATCGCAAAGCGTGAGCGTTCGCTGCTAAAAAGACTCGATTACGAGGACGGCTTCAGCCTGTATATCGGCATTCCGTTCTGTCCGAGCACCTGTCTGTACTGCTCGTTCACCTCGTACCCGCTCAGTGCATGGCGCGGACGCGTGGACGCGTATCTTGATGCCTTGGAGCACGAGATGGATTATGCGAAGGCGCTTTACGGACATAAAAAGCTAAATTCCATCTATATCGGCGGCGGCACGCCGACTACGCTCGAGCCGGAGCAGCTTCACCGGTTGCTTTCCATAGTGTCAGATCGGTTTGACCTGTCGCATCTGCTGGAATATACGATCGAAGCAGGCAGACCGGACAGCATCACGCGCGAAAAGCTGCTGGCGATCCGGTCGCATCCGGAGGTAGACCGGATCTCGGTCAATCCGCAGACGATGAAGGATGAAACGCTGCGCGTGATCGGCAGACATCATACGGTGGCGCAGACGGTCGAGAGCTTTTATCTGGCAAGGGAGCTTGGCTTTACCAATATCAATATGGATCTGATCCTTGGACTGCCGGGCGAAACGCTTGACGACGTGAGGGCGACGATGGAGCAGGTGCAGAAGCTCGATCCCGACAATCTGACCGTGCATTCGCTCGCGCTGAAGCGCGCGGCAAGGCTGAACATCTGCCGCGACGAGTATAAGGATTATAAAATGGAGATCACCGCGGAGCACCATGCGCTGACCGCACAGGGCGCGGCGGCAATGGGAATGGCTCCGTATTACCTTTACCGCCAGAAAAACATGGCGGGCAATTTTGAGAATGTCGGCTACGGACGCGCCGGCAAGGAGGGCATCTACAACATTCTCATCATGGAGGAGCTGCAGACGATCCTTGCACTGGGCGCAGGCTCCGTCACTAAGCGCGTCTATCCGGACGGACGGATCGAACGCTGCGGCAATGTCAAGGATGTCGCGCAGTATATTGAGCGGATCGATGAGATGATCGGAAGGAAAAGGGAGTTGTTTTCTGACAACTAAAAAATAAATGCAAAGATTAAGTGCGAAACGTTTACAGTATCGGATCTGAATCAAATTGCTGAGGCAATGGGAACGACATTTGAACGAAAAAAATATTAAATGATGGAGAAACAGTTTGATGGATAACATTGATCTGAAAGAAGTGCGCGAGAAATATAAAGATAATCGAGATGTGATCTCCTTTTTTTCAGGAGCAATGGGACTGGATATAGGTCTTGAAAAATCAGGACTTAATGTAGTTATTGGACAGGATTTTGAACCTTCTTGTGTGGAAACCATGAGAGCGAATGGTCATAATGTTTTAAGCGGAGATATAAGAGAAATAAATCCGGAGACGCTGTTGGAATTGACAGGTCTGCGTGTAGGAGAGCCATTTATGGTGTGTGGCGGTCCACCATGTCAGCCATTCTCAACAGCCGGAAAAAGACTTGGAATTAATGATCCAAGAGGAAGTCTTTTTATGGATTTTATAAGAATGATAGATTATATCCGTCCCAGATTTTTTGTGATGGAAAATGTAAAGGGAATCGTTTCGTCACCCTTAAAACACGTTTCCGTGAAAGAAAGAGAGAAGGATGATCCGGAACAGCAGCTAGGTACAGTTTTAGATGTTATTTTATCTGAATTTTATAAATTAGGTTATAAAACCATTTATGGTGTTTTAGATGCTGTGAATTATGGCGCTCCTCAATTTAGAGAGCGCTTTGTGTTGATAGGAAGTCGGGATAATGAGGATATATTTTTACCAATGCCAACACATTTTCAGATGCATCAAAATTCAGAGTATAGATGGAAAACGGTTGGAGCGGTAATAAAAGACTTGGAAAATGATCCGGGCGAATATACTCCTTTAAGTGGAGAAAGAAAGAAATATATTCATATGATTCCGGAAGGGGGAAATTGGAAAGATTTACCAGAAGAGATCATTCCTATTGCAATGGGAGGAGCTTATAGGTCAGGAGGAGGAAAAGTAGGGTTTTATCGTCGGCTATCGTATAATCAGCCATCTCCCACTATTACAACATCTCCTGCTCAGAAAGCAACGATGCTTTGTCATCCTATGCAAGATCGTCCATTGAGTATAAAAGAGTATGCAAGGATACAGCAGTTTCCTGATGATTGGATATTCATGGGAACTTTATCGGCAAAGTATAGACAAATTGGAAATGCTGTTCCGGTTGGGTTAGCAGAAGCCATTGGAAAAGCCATTATTTCTACAGCAGACAAAACTTCTACCATAGAAACGAAACGATTTAGAGGAACCAGTGTACATAACAGAATAAAGAATGCAATAGAATTGGGAGGAAAATCATATGGCGATTAACAATTCTTATGATGAAAAGGAAGTAGTACAGGCGATAGCAAAATCTTTGGAAACATTTTATGGAACCTTGATAGAAAAGATTGACGCTCTCGACATCAAAAAGGTAATGAAACGAAAAAATCCATATTTATACAGAGCGAAGGCAATGGAGAATGCCTCTGAGATTGTGGACTCTGTTCTGAGCGCATTTGTAACGTCCAGCGAGGAAACGGTATTTGGAAATTGTTTTTTTGAGCCGATTGCTATTGCGGTAAGTGGTGGTAATAAAGCGCTGGCAGAGGGGATTGATCTGATGATTCACAATTCTGAAGCTAATACAATCCATGCCATTGCAGTAAAAAGTGGTCCGTCTGTGTTTAACGCTGACAGCAAAAAGAGGCAGGAACAGAATTTTATGGCAGCAGCGAAGCTGGCACAACAAGCGAAGGCAAGATATGAGGCACTTATAGGATATTGTTATGGAAAGAAAAAAGACAGTGGCAGGGGTAAGCCGAAAATGTATCAGGAACTGGCCGGAAAGCAGTTTTGGACAGAACTGACCGGTGATGAAAAATTCTATATTAAAATAATCAATTTTATGGGAACAATGCCGGAACAGTATGTAGCTTCGTATAAAGAAAGTTATAACAAAGCAGCGAATAGGCTGATCAGAGAATTTTCAAACAGTTTCTGTAAAGAAGATGGATCTATTGATTGGGAAAAATTGGTGGAATTTAATTCGGGAGATTGAAGCAGCAGATTCTTTTGAGAGCATCTAAAGATTGCAGTTTGCGACGGCAGCAGAAAAGATGTGAATGACGTGCACTGCGCACCGATGACGCACAGATGATCTGGGATCTGATGAGCATGAATTATGAGATACAGAGATAATGGATAAACAATATATTTTTACGGAAAGAGCGCACCTGATGTGCCCGAACATGTATTTTGGGATCGCGGTGACTGTGAACCACCCAATGGATCCGGCGGGGATCACAGCCGCGTTTGAAACGCTCGCGGAAGCGCATCCGTTTTTGCGCGCAAGGGTCGGATATGAAAAGGAATGCGACCGGTATTATTATGACATTGGAACGGACAGCAGGACAGAGCTTTTTTTCATGGAGCAGGAGCTTCCATCACTCAGTCAATCCGCGATCCTTGAGGAATATCAAAGGCTGACGAAACGAGACTGGGATCTGCTTTGGGAAGGTATGCTGAAGGTGGTATGCTGGAAAATGCAGGAAAAAACGTGTGTGCTGCTCGTGTTCCATCATTTACTGGCAGATGGCAGGTCTGCACTTCACTTGGCAACCGAATTTGCAAGACTTTATGTAAAAAATGAGAAGCCGAAGTCCGTTGCGGAACATCTGATCGCATCGACGGAGGATCTGCCAGCGGGAAGCAGGCTTCCGCTCATCAGCCGGTTACTGATCCAACGCTGTAATCGGAAGTGGAAAAAAGAAAACAGAGCCGTGACCTATGAGGAATATCATCAATTTGCGGATACATTTTTACAGAAGGATACGGTCAGACATTCGGTTCAGGTGTATGAAAAAACGGACGCAGACGAAATGGCTGCGCAGTGTAAAAAACATGCAGTTTCCATCAATGACCTGCTGCTGGCAAAAATGATGATCGGGGAGCATACGGATAAGATCATCATCGCACAGGACATTCGGGATCAGTTGAGCTGTTACCGGAACGGAGCGCTCGGAAATTATTCTACGGCATTTTCCGTTGTCTATAAAGTGAAAAGTGATGATGCTTTTCGTGAAGCGGAGAGCGTACGTAAGATCGTCAGAAAAAACGCCGGTCATTTACCGACGGCGATGACCGTGCTGCAGTGTTACGCAAAGATGAATGCAGGGCTTTTGGATGCAGCAGCGATCTCAGCGCTGGGTGGATTCTCAAGCCGCGCAGGGCAGTTTGTCGGCAGCAATATGTTTGGCTTTGGAGCCGGAAACGGTTGTTCCATTACGAATCTTGGAAAACAGGAGGAGCCTTCAATCGAGGATGCCATGTTTATCCCGCCCGCTTCTCCGGCAATGAGAAAAACGCTCGGAGTTCTGACGATGAACGGAAAAATGGTCATCTGCTCCAGTGAGCGTGATGGGGGAGAATTATAATATGGATACGAAAACAAATCTGAATACGAGCTTTTTGAAGATTGTAGCCTGCATGGCGATGCTTGCGGATCATGTCGGCGATGTATTTTTTCCGCAATATCCCGTTTTTCGCTGGATCGGACGACTGGCGTTCCCGATTTTCTGCTATTGTCTCAGTGTCGGGCTGCTATATACGCATGATATCAAAAAATATCTCCTGCGGCTTGGCTTTTTTGCAGTCATTTCACAGCCGTTTTATGTGCTGGCATTTCATCCGCATGACTTTTGGGGAAACATCGCGGATCTGAATATTTTCTTTACGCTGTTCCTCTGCCTGCTTGCGGTGTGGGGGCTGAGAAAAAGAAAATGGTGGCTGCTGATCCTGTGTGTAGTCGTGATCGGCTTTGGCAGCTTCGACTATTCTGCAGACGGTATCGTTCTGATGCTGATCTTTTATCTGTGCAGGAATAAGCCGATGCTTGGCGCGGTGCTCTGTGCGCTGAACTACTTGCCGGTTCTTTTTACGACATCCGCGGATGACCCGCTGGCGCTGGTCGTATTCGGACATGCAGTCGGATTTGAGATATTTTCTGTCTTGGCGCTTCCTCTGATCTATTATAGATCCGCGCGCAACTGGAAAATATCCAAGTGGGTATTTTATCTCTTTTATCCGCTTCATCTGTTGGGGATCTTTGTGGTCAGAATGATGCTGGGTGTCTGAGGGGTGTGAGGACATGCCATTGTAAACAAGTGAAAATTCATGTGAAAAAAGTGAATATTCACATAAAAAGGTGAATATTCACCTCTACATCATTGAAAAAAGTGAAAATCTGAGTATAATAGTAGTCAGTAAGGTGTGGAGGTGCTCTGAATGCAGCATGAAAGTGAACGCATAGAATACAAATCTCAGATGGTCGATGACATTTACAAGGAAGTCATTGCATTTGCAAACACGGAGGGTGGAGTGATCTGCATTGGTATTGATGATCAAGGGAATCCGGTCGGGATCGATCATGTGGATGAAACCTATACCAGATTGACGAACGGTATCAGAGATGCGATACAGCCGGATGTGACGATGTTTGTGCGATATGAATTGCAGGAAAACAGGATCATTCGCATGGAAGTAGGTGAGGGAAGCTACAAGCCGTATTATTTGAGAGCGAAAGGGATTAAACCAAGCGGAGTGTATGTTCGGCAAGGGGCATCCAGTGTGCAGGCTTCACCGGATCAGATCCGCAGAATGATCAAGGATTCTGATGGAGATGTATTTGAGGAAATGCGAACGTTGGAGCAACAATTGTCTTTTGAGCAGGCAGAGTGTGCCTTTCAACGGTATCGTGTAGATTTTGACGAGGAAAAATATATTGCGCTGGGTTTGCGGAGTATTTACGATGATCAGTACACAAATTTGGCATTGATCCTGTCTGACCAATGCCGACACACGACTAAAGTAGCTGTGTTTGGCGATGCAGACAACACTACATTTAAGGATGCGAGGGAGTTTGGCGGTTCGATCTTTAAGCAGTTGGATGATGTATATGCGTATCTGATGCTTTGTAATCGCACGGCTGCCACGTTTGAGGGGCTGGAACGGGTGGAGCAGTCAGACTATCCGGAGGAGGCTTTGCGCGAAGCATTGCTGAATGCTTTGATTCATCGGGATTATAGTTATAGTGGCAGTATCATTATCAATGTCAACGATTCCGGCATAGAATTTATTTCGATCGGCGGATTATTATCCGGTCTGTCTGCTGACGATATCCGTAATGGGATCTCCCAGCCGCGAAATCGAAAGCTGGCGGAAATTTTTCATCGCCTGCGATTGATCGAATCCTATGGTACCGGTATTCGTAAAATTTATGCACTTTACAAAAAATGTGCAATGCAGCCGCAAATTGAGGTTACCGAAAATACATTCAAGCTGGTGCTTCCGAATATGAACGCGGCTGCGTCTGATACGGATCAGAAGCCAGAAATAGAGAAACGTATGCCGGACAGGATCACCCATCAGATGAAAATGGTGATGGATTATCTGTCAGAATATGGTGAAATGACGGATGAGGAATTGCAGGAACTGCTGACCGTCAAAAAGACGCGTGCTTACCTGCTGACGCGTCAGATGAACGAGAGTGGATTGATCGATATCGTCGGTCGGGGTTCTGCAAAGCGGTATAGATTAAAGGTGTGAAAAAAGATGAGCAGTAAATCAGAGATGGTTTACTGCTCCTCACCCAATGCTGGGGGCTTACTTCAAGTAATCCCCCAGCATGTCATGCACGCAATCTCTGATGTCAGATGCGATTTTTTTTGATCGCGTAGTATGAAGCCCGATTTTTTTCGCAACCGAAAGCAGATCATCCATAGAGGGTGACGTACCGTTATTATTGATGGTGGTAGCATGTTCGCCACCGATGGAATTTGAATAGGTCAGGTCGTAAGCTGGGGAAAGCACCCAGCTTTTTTCTTTCTCGCGATACAGATAAGAAAAATTTTTGGAATGGTCGTCACGGTTGTGTGCAAATACATTGAAACACATCAGCCGGAACAGCTTTTCGCATTCAGTCATTGATTTTGTCAGCATCAGCGTTAGTCGCATCAGAATGTCGTAATCCAGATTTGGAATACGGTGTGAGGTTTCGAGAAGTCCTGCGGCAGATACCATGTGTATCCTGCCATTTTCGTCGGTGCCGTTTCGGTCAAAGCGTCGTGTGCCAAAATAGCCTGCTGTCTGCGAGGAGGAAAATAACTGTGTGTGTTCCATTTCTAAGCCGCATGCAGTAGCGCAGCATGCATAATCATATTCCTGTTTGCCAATACATGTGTCGTCATCCGAGGAGGGAAATTTAATGATCCAGTCCTCATTGTCGATGTGTGTCAGTATTTTGGGTCTTGCGCCGCCGGAGGAAGCTCCTTTCGCAAACAGATAGTCCAGATTTTCGCTGACTTCCGTTGAGAGGATCTTGGCACATTCAGCAGCAATTTCATCCAGTGTTAATTCGTTGTATGGATGCTCCGTGGTAATCGAAGGACGATAGGTGAGTGCACCCATGCCGGATGTACCGACGATCGCCAAGCGTTCCAGACTGCCAAGCGTGTGCGGATCGATTCCCTGCTTTCGCATCAGCCGGTCAACAAGCAGACGACCCCAGCCATCCGGCAGACTATCTGCGAATACCCCAAACAGACCCTCGAAGGGATCAATATCCGGAATAAAAACCTTTTTTTCTAAAGGCAGAGAAAAAGGGCTGATCGAAAAACCGTCTGTCAGCCATTCTTTATCATATTCAAAAGCCGCCAGCCGGTTTTGGTACAGCGCCATCGTTCCTACCGGTCGGTTATGGTAATATACGTCCAGCTTCGTGAGTCTGTGCATGGATAACCTCCTCTATGGACTGGAAAGGCACATTGGAAAACAGTTTGTCCAATTCGGATTCGACACCGAGGGCGATCGCGAGCTTGGTGAGCGACTGTAGGGAGATCTCGCCGGTCTGCTCAAAGCGTTTTACAGAGCCGAAGCTCACGCCGGAGCGGGCAGACAGCTCCTTTTGGGAAATTTTTTTCCGTCTGCGAAGCTGTTTCATGCGTGCCGCGAGATCCGTATTTATTTCATTCCAAGTTCTCTGATATAATTGAATCATGTTAATATATTATCACCTTTAAGCAAAAAAAGCAAGAACAACTAATATTTTGGCATTTCTAACCCATCTTGCGATACTCCGACGGTGTCACACCGGTTTTCTCGCGGAACAGTTTTCCAAAATAGCTGATGGAGCTGAAGCCGCAGGCTTCGCTGATCTCAGTCACACTGTCTGCGGTGCGGGTCAGGAGCTGCATCGCCATCTGGATCCGGTAGACATTCAGATAATTGACCGGTGTATCGCCGATGCTCCTCTGAAAACAGCGGATGCATTCCCGCGGGCTGATACCGGCGGCAGCAGCGATATCGGGCAGAGCGATCCGTTCGGAAAAATGATCTTTTATGTATGTCATCATCTGCTTCATCCGCTCGGTGTCGGGGTGGTGATGCCCCTTATTAGCGGCGAGTGTCGGCTGTATATGCTCCAAAAACAGGCACCAGAAGCGGGAGAGCGCGGCACGCGCGGCAAGCTCATAGCCGAAAGGCTCTGTTTGCATCAGCTCGGTCAGCTCGACCAGCTCGGATAACATGCGGATGCCGAGCCTGCTGTCGGAACGTATCGCGACCGCCTGCAGCCCGCTGCATTGCAGCACCGGACGGATGTATTTCTGATCAATGGCATTATTGTATTCGCCGGACAAAAAGCGTGTGTCAAACAGATGCGCATAGAGCATCAGACCGTCCGTTTCGGTGTATTGATACGAATGCAGACAGCCGGAGTTGATAAAAATAGCATCGCCTCTGCGCAGATGGATGGTCTGCTCCGGAGTCCGAAAATCCACCTCACCGCTTTCAATGAAATCAATCTCCATTGCCGTGTGCCAATGCCACGGAAAAAGTCCCTCCTTGAAATTTTCGCTTCCTGTCATAAGGCAAACATAGGGCAGTCCGGTCTGCTCCATCGGAACGATCTCCTGATGGTTTTCGGTTGATTGAAAATCGGTTTGTATGATCATATTCACATCCTGCCTTTGTATAAAAGTCTTTTCTATCTTATTGTACGGCGATATTCTGATGATCGCAATGATTTTCCGTCAGAAAAACATGATAAAATGAGGAAAATAAAAGGCGATATTTTGATAAAAGCTGTCAAAAAGTATATTTTTCATCCATGCACGGAACGTTAAAATATAGGAAAGAACGGAGGTGCAGCAGATGATGCAGACATACCATTTTTCTATAGAAACACTGAGAGATCTCGAAAATTATGTGCGGATGGTCGAGCAGTACCGGATCTGCGGCACGATCATCGGAGAAAATTTTGCATCAAAAGCAGATGATATCCTCACGATGGCAGGTCACTGGCCGCTGACAGATCTGAAGCTGATCGTTGAGAACGCCGACGGCGGAGACGGTCGGCAGATAGACGCGTATCTGTCAAAGAAAAAGCTGCTTTGCACTTGACATTAGAAAACTTGCGATGCAGAATAAATATTATAAATTATACAGTGCAAAATGCATCGGAGGATAAAACTATGAAAAAAAGATGTTTACTGTTTGGTCGGGTACTGATCGGATTTCTGGTATTTGAAGCAGTATCGTTCCTTTTGCCGGAGCTTTGGGCGTTATTTCTGGCAGGCAGGGAGCTGGAACGGGAGCAGATGCTCTGGCTGTACCAGTTTGGAAGCTCGCTCATCGTGATACTGTTCGCGTTTCCTGCATATGTGCTGGTGCTGCGCGCCTTTGGAACGCTGACGCGTTTTTCTTTCTGTGAAAAAGAGCGGATCAGCGGCGCTTCGGCTGCACGCTACATGGTACTCGCGGTCTGTCCGGTCTTTTTGCTGTATGGAGCAGCGGCACTGATCTGTACTGTGCAGGGCCAACCGGTTTCCGCGCTGACCGGAAGTCTGACCGCAGCCGATGCCGTGCGGGAGCTTCTGATCGGATGCTGTCTGATGCCGCTTGCGGAGGAGCTGGTGTTCCGCGGAGTTGTGCTCGGCATCTTAAAGGATGGCGGCAGTGTGTTCGCCGTGATCGTTTCCACACTCTTTTTTGCACTGGGGCACAGCAATCCGGTCAATGTGATCCTCGGGCTTCTGACCGGACTTCTGTTTGCGCACATCGCGCTTCGATACAAGGGGATCCGGTTTACCTTCGCGTGTCACGTGGTCGTGAACGTGCTTGGCAATCTTATCGTGCCGCTGATCCTGCAAAGCTGGCTGTGATCACTGCGACTTCCGCACGATCTCTGAACAGTCCTTGACGTTTCACAAGCCGGAACGTATAATAGATTCTGGATAAACAGAAGATATATGGAGGACATCAAATGGCACTGAGCAAAAAGCCGGTCAACGGCATGAAGGATATTCTGCCTGATGAGATGCAGATCAGGGATTATGTGCAGGGCGTGATCAAGGACACCTACCGCAGCTTTGGTTTTACACCCATCGAGACACCGTGTATGGAAAATATCGCGAATCTTTCCAGCAAACAGGGCGGAGAGAATGAAAAGCTGATCTTTAAGGTATTAAAGCGCGGAGAAAAGCTGAAGCTCGCGGAGGCGACGGAGGAAGCAGATGTTGTGGATTTTGGAATGCGCTACGATCTGACCGTTCCGCTGGCACGTTTTTATTCCAACAATGCGAACGAGCTGCCGGCACCGTTCAAGGCGCTGCAGATGGGAAATGTGTGGCGTGCAGACCGCCCG
>CAZERX010000050.1:0-11695 GCA_964515045.1 uncultured Eubacterium sp. | reverse complement strand
CCGGCCAAGTCCGATCGCCATGTCACTGTAACCCGAAAAATCAAAATAAATATGCAGTGCATAGGCGACGGCATACAGCCAGTAAAATAACACGGACTTTTCGTCTGACGCGCGGAACACACTGCACAGCTCGCCGAGCACGTTCGCCAGCAGCACCTTTTTTGCAAGACCGTATATAAACCGGCGAGCACCGGATGCGAGATCATCCAAATTTTGCGTCCGATCGGTCAGCGCCGCTTCGATGTCCGTATACCGCACGATCGGTCCTGCGATCAACTGCGGGAACATCGCAACATACGTCGCCAGCCGGATCACATTTTTCTGCACCGCCGCATCGCCCCTGTACACATCCACCAGATAGCTGATGATCTGAAAGGTGTAAAAGCTGATGCCGACCGGCAGTGCCGCCGCAGGCACCGGCAGCTCCAAACCGGTCAGCGCCGCCAGATTTTCTGTCAGAAAGCCTGCATACTTAAAATACCCAAGCAGAAGAAGCTCTTCGGATACTGCGAGTATCAGCACCAGTTTTTTGCCGCTCAACGCACGAAAAGCCCCAATCAGACGACCGGATCCGTATCCGATCATGATCGAGGCAATCATGAGCAATACATATTTCGGTTCTCCCCACGCATAAAAAACAAGACTCGCCAGCAGGAGAAGTCCATTTTTCATGCAGTGCGGCACTGCGATGTACAGCACCATGACGATCGGGAGAAAATAATAGAGGAAGGTTATACTCGAAAATAACATCTGCTACCTCTCTGCAGCCGCCTACTCGATCACCTCGTTCACAAGCTCGGCTGCTGCCTCTCCGTAGGCATCGGTCAGCTTTGTTTCAAAAAGGTCGATCATATCCCCATTTCCGAATGCTGACACGACATAATCATCGTTGACCGTGAGGATCACCAGCTTTTCCGGAAATCCGCACATCCACTGAGTCGCGAGCACACTTTCCTTTTCGGATGCCACGAACGACTCCGTATCTGCGGCATCTGCCATGTGAAAGACGGAAGCCGTGAACGTATTCGCATTCATGGCGTGTACGGCTGATGCAGCATCATCCGCCATCGCTGCGGCATCTGCCGAAATGTGGAACTGTGCATCAATACCTGCAGCATCCGAAACATCATATGCGCCCGGTGCACCGTCCACGATCTGTGACGCATCACCGCCGAACACGATCGGCTTGTCGTCCTCACTGTAGGATGCCCATACGGTCTCCAGTATCTCAAGTGCTGAGGAAACCTCTGCGCGGCTGTCCGCATCGCTCTCCGTGCCCGCGCCCTGCTCCGGCGCAGCGCTCGCACCGCACGCGGTCAGTCCCAGTGCAAGTACAGCGGTTGTCATAAGTAATAAGATCCTTTTTTTCATGTTTTTCTCCAACTTTCTGTTTTATTTCCCCACATTACAAACGGATCCCACATCCGCAGGATCCGTTTCTTATAGCATGACTTTTTTTATCCGTAAATATTCTACAGATTTACAAATATCTCAGTCTCCTGCTTTAAGGCAGCAGCGATCGACTGGTTATCATCCATAAGGTTCGTGATGTTTTCCATGTCACCGACGAAGTTCTGCGTATTGTCGGCAGCACTGCTGACACCGTTGACCCCCTCCTCGATCGCACTCGCGATCGTATTGATAGAGCCTGCGATCTCTAACATTTCCTTCTGCAGCTTGTCGGTCTTCATGGTAAATTCATCCATGACGCTCTCGATGTATGCCGCATTCTTTTTGTACTCGCTGCCGGATTCCACAAATGCCTCAAACTCCGGCAAAATGGAATCGTTCATGTAATTGACCAGTCCGGTCGCATTGTCTGCCAGATTGTGTACCGCAGACGTTACCACACTGTTGATCTCCTGTATGCGGTTCGCCGCCTGCTGACTGGCTGCCGCAAGCTGACTGATCTCCGTTGCCACCACTGCAAAGCCCTTGCCTGCCTCGCCTGCACGTGCCGCCTCGATGGAAGCGTTGAGCGCAAGCAGATTGGTCTGCCGTGCGATGTCCAGAATATCTCCGGTCAGCGTATTGACCTGATTCACGCTGTCGCTGTCTGCGATCGCTTGATTCAGAATGTCTAAGATCTCGCTGACCTTCACGCTCGTAGACTCCATGTTGGAACGTGCCGTATTCTCCATCGTGTCGGCATGCTCCTTCATTTCCTTCGTGTAGCCGTTGATCTCATTCGTCTTTTCTGCGATCGCATCTACCTCATTTTTCACAGACTCGGTATTGCGGTTGATCACGGATGCATTCGCGGACATTTCATGCATGGTAGCCGCCAGCTCCTCCGTCAGCGCGGACAGATCCGTAACGCTGTTATTAGATGTAGTCACACTGTCTAATACATCGTTGACAACGATCTCCATTTTCTGTGAATTGGAGGTGATCATCTTGAAAATATCCTGCAGCTTGCTCATAAACAGATTGATGCCGTTTCCGAGCGAAGCGATCTCGTCATTGGACAGGATGGATACACGCTTGGTCAGATCGCCCTGCCGGTTGTCAATGTCTGCGATGATCTCCGTGATCTCACGCTTGGTCTTCGTGAGCGGGCGGATGACCTTGCGCAGAACGCTGAACAGTGCAAATACCAATGCGATGATGCTGACGATGATCGTTCCGGTGTTTATCATAATGGAACGCGTATACACGGAAGCCAGCTCCTCACGCGCGGCTGCTGCTGCCGTATTGGAGGACTCTACCATCGCGTCGATCTCTGCCTGCATTTCGGCTCCGCACGTTGCCAGCTCGCCGTTCGCGCAGGCATAGGCAGATTCATTGTTGCTGTCTCCGCTGTACGCCATGAGGTTTCCGATCGCATATTTGAAGCTGTCGTAGCTCACCAGCAGCTTGTCATAGGATGCACGATCCTCCTCTAAAAGATACTGCTCATACTCGTCCAGCTTATCCTCAAGCTCTGCTTCCTCCTCACGGATGGAATCCACGAGCGTGATCATTGTATCCAGATCTGTCGCCAAAATGTGTGACAGTGCAAGTCTGTGGATCTCCTGTGTCTGCTCCTGTATCGCACCGAGCTTCGATATGCTGACCATGTATTCATCCGCGATCCCCGATGCAGTCGCATTGACGTTCCGAATATTGCTGACCGCCATCACGTTTGACAGGATGGACACCAGACCTAAGATAAATACCGGCACCAGAATAATGATCTTTATGCTTAAATATCCCTTTTTCTTCATCACTGCTCCTCCGTCCTCTTATTGTACCGTAGATGCCGTAATCTCTGCGACCGTTTCATCCATGATCTCCTGCAGGTCCCTGCCGCCGGTATCACCGGATGCCATCATCGTTCCAAGCTCCGTCATCGGTGTCCAGTAGCTGTTTCCGACACGCTGCAGCACACCGTATTCTGACTGTGCGACCACTGCCTGTATTGCAGGCACGTCATTCAGTGCATCAGACTCGGAAGCGTTCTTGTTCGTCGGTCCCTGACTGCGCTCTGCCAGACGGAGCTGCTGGTTCTCCTCGTTCGTAAACCAGTCCGCCAGCTTTAACGCCCAGTCCTTGTGCTTGGAGTAGTAGTTGACACCCATCATCTTGTAACCCTTGAAGGAGGACATCTGCACCTGCTGTCCGGCGCAGGTATAGGTCGGGAGCTTCACCGCTCCGTAATTGTCACCCCATGCATTGCGCACCTCGACTTCATTCCAAACGCCGCTGACACCTGCGATCACGCTGCCATCCTGCACGCCTGCCAGAAAATCCGTATCCGTCATGCTTGCAAAGCCGTCATTTTTACCGATCGCAAGCATCGCCTTCGCCACGTCCACGCCCTTGATGGCGTTATCCGTGCTGTTCCAGTTGCAGTAATTCGTCACACCGTCATCATTGATGCCGAATTCCAGTCCGGTTCCGCCAAAAAACGAGTACAGATACCAGCCGGAGCTCCAGTCCATGGAGATCTTTTTGCCCGTTTCCTCAGCGACCGCCAGCATTCCGTCCAGTGTTTTCACGTCCTCATCACTGAAATAACGCTTGTCATAATACATAAAATAGCCATTATCTGCCGTCATCGGATACGCGTACAGCGTTCCGTTGATGGAAGCCGCATCCACTGCGCCCTCCAGATTCGCAGCCTTGATCTCGTCTGCGTTCGGCACGGGTGCGAGTGCTCCGCCTGCGACCAGCGCACTCATCTGATCGTCCGGTATCGGGAAAATGTCCGCACTATTATATACATCGCCCAGCAGTTGATTTTTCGTGTCCGCATCCGCGCTCGCCACGAAGCTCACCTCAAACTCAGCTTCTCCCGCGTGCGCTTCCTTGAAGCTGTCCACCATCTTATTTAACACATCCCAGTTGGCTTCCTCTGCCCACACGGTCAGCTCGACCACGCCGTTATCTGCCGGAGCAGAGCCGGTATCGTCATCACTCTCCGGCGCTTCCGTTTCAGCGCTGCTCTGTACCGTTTCATCTGCATCTGCCGTACTGCCGCATCCGCTCAATGCGAACGCGAGCGCTGCGGCTGTCAGCGTTACGAATTGCATTTTTCTTTTCATGCCCTTCTCCTCCTCGTATGATCCCTGTCCGTTGGGACAGCACATATTTCTATATGCACGTATGCTTATCCATATTTTACCATATGACGGACGTTCTGCAAAGCACCTTTTTCCCGCGCCGCAAAAGTTGACGTTCTGTCGATTTTTGTTTATACTGGGTGTATATGGGTTTTATTAAGGGGGCATTACATGCAAGTCATTAAGATCAAAAAAGGGGAGCCTGTCGCCAGACGGCAGGAAAAGGTCATGGAATGGTATCTGATACAGACCGGTTCCGTGACCAGATACTACAATTTCGCAGAGCTGACGCTCGGTCCGAATACCATCATCGGCATTTTGGAGACCGAATGGTTTTCCTGCGACTACATTGCAAGCGAGGATTCCACGCTCATACGGATCCCCTGCAAAAATTCCGAGGATCTGCACGCATTATTAGAGAGTCAGGCGGGCTTCCGTCCGGTCTTTCTGCGCACGGCGATCGAGCAGCGTCATCAGGCACTCTGCCTGTACGCGAGCCTTTGGAAGCGCGCGACCCTGCTGCACACCACGGCACAGAGCAGCTACAACGACTACAAAACGCTGTGCAGCCAGCTCATCGTCGAGGAGAGCAGCTTTTACCGCATCGCGCACTTTGAGGCTTTGAAGCCGCAGCACCGCGTAGAAAACTGGGAGCTTCGCAACAGCAGCAGCCTCGTCCAGAGCTGTCTGCGTGAATACCAGCAGCTCATGACGAGCAATACGGATCTGTGCGTCGGTGCCATCATGGAAGCTGCCGCGCAGATGCACCGCACGGCACTCGGCATTGAGGAGATCGCCGATTATCTCATGTGCAACCGCGATCTGCTCTGGAATGACACGGAGGATGATATTTTCCACCTGTACGCACGTCTTGCAGGTAAGCTGAACAGCGACGGACGCGATACGACCACCTGTCAGACACATATGAACGAGCTTTTGTCCGTTATGAAAAATCTGCAGGTTTACGAGCCGATGCAGTTGTCCGAATGTGCACGCGCATGTCAGAATGTCACGCTCGAACAGAACGAAAGTGCGGGCATCGCCATCGCTTCTGAGGACTGTGTCGCACACATCATGTCCTTTGCGGGCTATGAAAAGGATGCGATTCGCGCCTTTAAGGAGCTGCTTCAGACCTACCGCGAGCTGCCCGACCGCACCTCTACGGAAAAGGATGTCCGCAAGCTCCGCAAGGATATTTCCAGCAAATATTACGAAGTCTACACGAAAGCATTTTTCCGCTCAATGGAGCCTGACGCGCATCTGACACCGATCATGCAGATGTTCTTCCACTTTGGCTTTATGGACGAAAAGCTGCTCGGCGAGGAACAGACGAACGCGCTCGCGCGCTTTACCGAATCGCTCGGTCTGTTCCGCTACACGCATATCTATACCATTTATGAATGGCTGAAAAAGATCTATAAGGGTGAGCGCGTGCCGTCCCGCAATGAGTTTGACCTTGATTACAATGCGTATCTGCAGGAGCAGGTCAGACAGGGTGCCATCACCAAGCAGGAGCAGGCAAAGCTGCAGCAGGACAACGCTGCCAAAGTGCGCCACGAGATCTCAAACCTGTTCCAGTCCACGCATCGGAACGTTTCCGGTCGGATATCGACCTTTTTCCCGATCCTGTGCGAGGATGATCTGATGCTTTCTTATGAAAAAATGGCTACGACCGCCACGCGCATTTTGCAGGCGATCAACAATATCCGCAGCATCGACTACTCCGTGCTGTACCGCGAGGTCATGTTTTCTGACCCCGACCGCGGCATCCAGCAGGAATATCTGATGAAGGAGATCATGCCGGATGTCATCCTGCTCCCCGGTGTCGGTTCACGCTCCGTCATGTGGCAGGAAACCGGTACGGTGCGCTCTGACAGTCCTGCGCGTTTCCTGTTCCCGATCTTTATGAACACGGATCTGGACGAGCAGATGATCTTAATGATCGGTCGTTACCGCTGGGAGATCTGCCGCAAGGTGCAGGGTACCTACTGGAACGATTTCCGCGTGAAATCGCTGACCTCCGAGTATTACGACTACCTGCAGTTTTACCGTAAAAATAAGGATCTGTCCGCAGACGGCAAGGAAAAGCTGAAATCCGCACTGCTGCACGCCCGCAACAATTTCCGCGAGGTGTTCGTGGCGGATTATGTCAACTGGATCAAATACGAATCACAGGGCAGCTTCCGTCTAAACCGGCTGACGCGCGATATCCTCACACGTTACTGCCCGTTCTCACGCGAGCTTCGTGAGTCGCTGGCAAACAACCCGCTGTACCAGAATGCGTTCAACAAGCTGGAAATGAACAACACCAAAAAGATCGCACGTCTGAATGCGATGTACAAAAAATACGAGGATGCCGGCGGCACGATCACACCGGATCTCACGGAAAACCTCAAGTTTTATCAGATGTGAGGATCACTCCAAAATCAGAAACGCCAAAATACCGCAGCCGGATGTGACTGCGGTATTTTTATTTCTTTCCTTTTTAATTTCATCCGATCATTGTGCGGAGCTCCTCGGCAGCCTCCACCATATGTGCCAGACTCGCCTCTGTCTCCGTGACACCTCTGGTCTTTAAGCCGCAATCCGGATTCACCCACAGCTTCTGTGCGTCAATCTTTGTCAGCATGAGCTTCAGGCTCTGAACGATCTCCTCTACGGACGGCACGCGCGGCGAATGGATATCGTAAACTCCGGCTCCAACCTCTGTTTCAAAATGATTCTCCTTCAACGCATCCAAAATCTCCAGATCAGAGCGTGATGCTTCAAATGTGATGACATCCGCATCCATATCGTCGATCGCAGGGATGATGTCCGTAAATTCACTGTAACACATGTGCGTATGGATCTGCGTTTCCGGCTTTACCCCGCTGTGCGTCAGGCGGAAGATCGGGATGACAAAATCCAGATATCCGCTGTACCAGTCCGTTTTTCGCAGCGGCAGCTTTTCCCGAAGCGCAGCCTCGTCGATCTGGATGATCCGGATACCGTTTTTTTCCAGATCCAGCACCTCGTCGCGTATTGCCAGCGCGATCTGCGACATGGACTCCTTTGCAGAAATGTCCTCCCGCGGGAATGACCAGTTCCATATGGTCACAGGTCCGGTAAGCATTCCCTTTACCGGCTTTTTCGTCAGCGACTGCGCATAGACAGACCACTCTACCGTCATCGGAGCCTTGCGCGATACATCTCCCCAGATGACCGGCGGCTTGACGCAGCGCGTACCGTAAGACTGCACCCATGCCTTTTCCGTAAATAAAAAGCCATCTAACGCTTCTCCAAAATATTCTACCATGTCATTGCGTTCATACTCGCCATGCACCAGCACATCCAGTCCAAGCCGCTCCTGCCACGCGATGCATTCTGCGATCTTTTTTCGTATAAAATCGCGATATTCCTGTTCTGTGCAGGTGTGCTTCCGATATGCCGCCCGCGCTGCCTTGACATCCGCTGTCTGCGGAAAAGAACCGATCGTCGTTGTCGGCGCGACCGGAAGGTGAAAGGCTTGCTTTTGCAGCCGCTGGCGTTCACTCCGTTTCGGCAGCCGGATATGATCGCTGTCCGTGATATGCGACAGCCGTTCAGTCACCTTGGCATCGTGACAATCTCTCGGCGCTGCAAAAAGCTCCCGATTGCGCACATACGCCGGATCCGTCTGAGCGTCCGCACACTCTGCAAGCCTGCCAAGCTCCTGCAGCTCGATCAGCTTTTCCTCCGCAAAGGAAAAATGCCGCAGATACTTTTCCTCCAGTCTTGTCTCCTGCTTTGTCGTGTAAGGAACATGCAGCAGCGAGCAGGACGTGGAAAGCACCGTCTGAATACCGTCTGCGCGAAGCTGATGCAGGATCTGCAGCGTCCGGTCATACCGGTTTTTCCATATATTCCTTCCGTTGACCAGACCGGCAAAAAGAACCTTATCTGCCGGAAAACCATAGGTTCGGATCAGCTCCTGATTTTTCGTTCCCTCGATCAGATCAAGACCCAGTCCGTCAAAGGGCAGCCGGATCAGCTCGGTATAACTGTCCCTGACATCGCCAAAATAAGTCTGCAGCAGCACCTTGACATTACCCTTTTTTGATAATATCTGCTCATAGAGCTGCACAAACAGTCGGATATCCGACGTACTCATATCCTGCACCAATGCGGGTTCATCCATCTGCAGCCATGTAACATGACGCTCTGCCGCGCCTGCCAGCAGCTCCTGATAGGCAGCGATAAACGCAGCTTTGTGATCGTCTGCCGTTTTCACTCCGGTATACCGGCAGAGCTTCAGCATCGTATACGGGCCGATAACGACCGGCTTTGTTTCGATCCCGATCGCCGCAGCCTCCGCATATTCACCAAAGAGCTTTCCTGCCGAAAGTGATACCTGCGTATCATCCTCCAGCTCCGGCACGATATAGTGATAATTCGTGTGAAACCATTTTTTCATGGCAAGTGCACGTACATCGCCTGCCGCACCCTGATAGCCGCGCGCCATCGCAAAATAAGTGTCCGTATCCGACAGCCGTAATGCCGCATACCGCTTCGGAATAAGGTTCAGCATCACAGCCGTATCCAGCACCGTATCATAAAAGGAGAAATCATTGCACGGTATATGATCGATCCCCGCCTCTGCCTGCGTCTGCCAATGCTTTTTTCTCAGCGCAGCCGCCGTTTCCAACAATTCATCCTCAGTCTGTTCCTTTTTGAAATATTTCTCCGATGCAAATTTTAATTCCCGTAAGGCTCCGATCCTCGGAAACCCGATCACTGATGTCTGCATATTGCCCTCCTTCGTTTGTAACTTATGTGACTGGCTTTATTATACGCAAGGCATCTGTTATTGAGAAATACATAAAAAACCGTATTTCCCATAGAAAAAATCTATGCTCCAAAGAAAAACATGCTCATTCCTTTGGGATATACGCCGACAGTGCTCGCAGATAGCCGGTTCCCAACCGGCTCAGCAGACCTCTTTTGTGGGTAATATATCCAATCTGCATATCTCCCTCTCCTGCGAGCGGCACGGAAATGATCTCGGAGCCGTTCAATTCCTGATCGATAACACCACTGCACACCGTATAGCCGTTCAGCCCGATCAAAAGATTAAACAGCGTTGCCCGATCTCGCACACGGATATTCTTTTTGCGCTCCGCCTCTGAAAAGATCTCCTCCGAAAAATAAAAGGAATTGTGCTCGCCCTGCTCGAACGACAGGAACGGATAATCCTCCAATTCCTCATTGGTGATCAGTTTTTTATGCGCCAGCGGATGCTTTCTGCTGATGAAAATATGCGGCTTTGCGACAAACAACAGATGAAACTCCAGCTCCTGTGCCGCAAGCAGCTTGCCGATCACCTTCCGATTAAAGTCGTTCAGAAATAGAATGCCTAGCTCGCTCCGCATTTTTGCCACATCATCAATGATCTCATAGGTCTGCGTCTCGCGAAGGCTGAAATCATAGGCATCCTGTCCGTATTCCTTGATCAGATCGACAAAGGCATTGACCGCAAAGGAATAATGCTGCGTGGAAACACAGAACTGTTTTTTGCCCCCGCCATGATTTTTGTACTTATCCTCCAGAATGGCAGCCTGCTCCAGCACCTGACGCGCATAACCGAGAAAATCCGCGCCCTCCTTTGAGATGCTGACACCCTTATGTGTCCTGTGAAAGATTGAAAGATGCATCTCCTGCTCCAGCTCTCGTATGGCGCTGGTCAGGCTCGGCTGTGAAATATAAAGTCGTTCCGCAGCTTCCGTAATGGTCCCGCATTCTGCTACCGTAACTGCATATTTTAACTGTCGAAGTGTCATAACATTCCCTGCTTTCTTTCCGTTTCTGCTGCCTGCAGCAGGATCATCCGCTCCAGCTCAGAGGCCGCGATCCCCATCGGTACATCCCTGCGCTTCAGCAGGCAGATGTCTCTGGGCGGGATCGGCGGATCCATGCGCAGCCGCCGAAGCTCCCGCGTTGTCTCATGCTCCATAAATTCAACCGGCAGAAAACCGATCCCCAGATCCGAACGTACCAGCGGCAGGATCTGATCTGCCGTAGCTGCTTCCACCTCAGGCGCAAAGGCCAGCTCCATTTTGCGAAAAAGCTCTGCATAAAACGCAAACGATCCGGTCTTTTCGCCAAGTCCGATGAGTGGATACTGCCGCAGCTCTTTTTCCGTCAGTACGAAGCCATCTGCGAATGGAAACGCTCTGCTGCATATCGGTATTTCCTGAACACTCCGCAGCACCTCCGCAGAAAGCTCTGCCGGCAGCTCAAACGGCTGTGTGACCACGGCAAAATCTGCCAGACCGTTTTGCAGCACCCGGATCGCCTGCGGCGTGGAATGATTGCAGATGCGGATCCGGATACCGGAATGCGCCTTTCTAAACTGCCGGAGCGTTTCCAGCAATACGCAGTGCAGCGCGATCTCACTCGCCGCCACCGTCACCGTGCCCGCCTGCAGACCGCGCTCTTTTTCAAGCTCCTGTTCGCCGCGCAGGATGTGCTCAAATGCCACCGACACATGTGCATAAAGCCGTTCTCCTGCCGGTGTGAGCGCGACACCATGCCGCTGCCGGACAAACAGCCTGCAGCCAAGACCGTCCTCCAGCTTTTTTATGATCCGCGTGATGTTCGGCTGGTTATTCATCAGTGCCTCCGCTGCCGCCGTGAAGCTACCGTACCGCGCAACGTAATAGAACACTTTATAATACTCATAATTGATGTCCATTTTCATCCTCGCATATAAAAATCATATATCTGATATGGATTTCTCGTATTTTACATATATCTGTATGGGAATTATAATACATCCGATGAAAAAAAACAATCCGAAAAGAGAGGGCACATTTATGAACAAAGATCTAACCGTTGGAAATCCACAGACCGTTCTCTGGAAATTCTGCCTGCCGTTATTCGGCAGTATCATTTTTCAGCAGCTCTACAACATCGCAGACAGTCTCGTCGCCGGAAAATTTGTCGGCGAAAACGCATTGGCGGCGGTCGGAAACAGCTACGAGATCACACTAATCTTTCTCGCCTTTGCCTTCGGCTGCAATATGGGATGTTCCGTTGTCGTGTCACGGTTATTCGGTGCAAAGGATTATGCCGGCATGAAAACCGCCATTTCTACGGCATGTATATTCAGCGGTGCGATCTGCCTGATCCTGATG
>CAZERX010000049.1:0-11792 GCA_964515045.1 uncultured Eubacterium sp. | reverse complement strand
AAGTGATCCAGCAATAGCTTTGCCAGCTTTTTAGAGCTTTCAGTCTTTTCCCCGCCGCGTTCATCATAGAGCACCGCCGTTCCGTGCACGGATTCCAACTGCGGATACGAATTGTTATGTATGCTGACAAAAAGATCTGCCTGCAGATCATTCGGCAGTGCCGCGCGATCCGCAAAATCGGGATTTGAATCATCCAGCCTCGTATAATACACGCCGAGCGTTTCATCCTCCGCGACATCAAACAGCTTTTTCAGCTCCTTTGTGATCGCAAGGTCGATCTCCTTTTCCTGCACATCACCGACGGTCGCACCCGCCATCTTGCTTCCGTGCC
Source organism: uncultured Eubacterium sp. (assembly GCA_964515045.1). Lineage (GTDB taxonomy): Bacteria > Bacillota > Clostridia > Lachnospirales > Lachnospiraceae > W0P33-017. Next base: position 11,461 of record CAZERX010000049.1, on the reverse strand, counting down.
CCGCGTCGATCACCACGATCCTGTCATAAATATCGCGCGGTGAAACAAAATCAATATACAGATACTGCTCCTGCCAGTCGATGTCCAGCTCATATACATGCTCCATGCATAGCTCCAGTGTACCACATTCCGAGTCAAAAAAATAGTTCAGATCCTCGATATGGTCACTGCTGCCGATCATCGGATACCGGATCAGATAATCCTCATCCGCACCCGCGATCTCAATGCGGATCTTACGCGTCACATATTCATTTTCAATGCTCACATCCTGCTGCGTAATATTTTTCGGCAACTGCACACGAAGCTGCTGGGAGAAACCAAGCTCCGATTTTCCCTGCACACCGTCCTCGCTGCCATCGCCCGCGATCACCTGTCTGGTCGAATAATCCAGAAATTCCAGTCCCGAGAGCGTCGCCCACATTTCCTCACGCTGACGCTGTTCCCGCCGCTGCTGCAGCAGCGCGGACATATATTGCTGCGCCCGCGTCTGCAAAGCCGGCAGATAGTACAGGCTGGAGCAGATAAAGACTGCCAGCAGCGCCATGACAAGCGACATGCCGCGCACTATTTTTTCTTCCATCCTTCGTCTGCTTCCTCTCTGTTATCGTAATCTTATCATCATCTGTCCGTCAGTCGTCCGACTGCACAGCATCCGTCTGCACCGAGCTGTACGCCTTAATGCACAGATTGCTCTGCGCCTGCTCCTCCACACGGTTCCACTGACTGCCGCGGATGCTGATATAGCCCTCGCCGTCCGTGATATCCGCATCTGCCGTCAGATCATCCGCCACATATTCGATCGCCATCGGATAAACCGCATTCGGAGTCGTGATATAGAGCATCACGGCGAACCGCTCGCCCGCAGCCACATCCACCACACGGTCAAAGTCGATCGTATAATAGCCCGCATTCGACAACTGTCCCTGCGCCACCTTGATCCGGTTCTCCGGCGACAGACTGTCCGTACCGGTAAAATTTTTTACAATATAAATATCGTATGACGTATCCTTATCCGTTGCATAAAAGCCTGCTGCCTCGATCGTTTCATCACCCTTTGCGGTGAAAACATTCGCGCCGTAGATGCTCTCTCTGTCATAGCCCATCTGTCCGACCCAGCCGCACAGATCCGACTGATAGATCTCATCGTAATTATCCACATCCTCCACCTTTGTGTAAACGACATTGTGGATACCGATATTCGAGTCATAATATGAGATATAAAATACGCCGTCCTCGCCAAACTCCGTGCCCCAACTGTTCTGACAGATGAACGCACCGTCCTCCTCCGGCGGAGTCGAAAAGTTTTCCTTTGCATAGGAATCATCCCAGCCGATGATCACCACATCATGGTTCGGCTTCTCCGATCCCTGATAACAGTACGCGTGCGTTTTATCATTATAATAAACACTCGTGCTGTACGAATTTTGCAGCGTCGTATAGATCGAGGTCTGCACGCCGCCGTATTTGAATACCGCCGTCTTGATCTCCTGCTGATCGCCGGATTTCATCACCTGCATTTCCTGCACATGACGCACGGCTGTCAATGTCGGATCGGTCTCGCCGTCACCATACGGATCATCCTCCGCGAGCACCGGTCCCTGCCATGCTGCAAGATACGCCATCGACATCGTATAATCGCCGCCATCGTCCTGCTCCCTGCCGTAGCTGTTGCACAGCGTCATGTGATCCTCCGCAAAGGACAACTGTTCCTCCGGCATCAATGTGGATTCTAGCGCCGTCAGCGTCGCGAACGCCCAACAGGTGCCGAGCGCACCCTGATCGCGCACCGGAGTCACGCGCTTCTGCTCACGCAGATCATAGCGGTGCGGCAAAAAGCTGGCCTCGCTCAGCGTATCCACACCGGTCGCCTTATTCTGTCCGATATCCCACTCATAATCATAACCCAGCAGCTCAGAAAGATCCTGCATACCGACAAAAAATTCGTCATCACGCGCGGTCATGGGCGAACGGAGCTGCACCTCAGTCTCATCCACCATGCACATGGCATCATCGAGCGTAAAGGTCAGCGACAGCTCACGCTTGCTGATCACAAGCTGTTTTCCGTCGTACACGTGCGCACTGCAGTTTAAGCTGTCACGCAGGATGCTCACCGGCACCATGAGCTGCAGCTCATCATCCATGTACATCGGTGTCTGCTCACTCGTATAGGTACGACTGCCGATACTGAGCGTGATCACGCCGTCATTGACACTGGCAGCGATCATTGGATTCCAGTCGTCCGCTTCGAGCTTCGCCCCGCGGAACTGCTCGATCTCGACAAATTCACCTGCCGAATTATTAAATTTGATCAAAACCAGCAGAAAGATCACTGCCGTAAAAAAAATGTATCTTTTTGAATAACGCATGTAGATTCCCTTTTGTAGCTGCGTGTATCACTGCTCCTGTCGCTGCCGTCTGGGCGGCTTGGCACCGAGGAACTGGTAAAAATAGGTCTTTATCATTCCATTGTAGAGCTTGCGGTTTTTATCCGCTTTTCTGCCGATGTAGCGTTCCGCATCCTCATAGCTCGTGATGAGATACATCGACCAGTCCGAAAGCCCCGCATAAGCTGCTCCGATCTGACGATACAGCTCCGGCAGATCCTTTTTATCCTCCAAGCGCTCACCATACGGCGGGTTCGTGATCAGAAAGCCGTACTTTTTCGGATGCCGCAGCTCTGCGACCGGACGACGCTGAAAATGGATCAGCTTTTCCACTCCTGCGCGACGCGCATTCTCCCGCGCGACCGCGATCACGCTCTCATCAATATCATAACCTTGGATCGCAGTTTCCACATCGAGATCCACAAGATCCTGCGCTTCCTCCGTCGTCTCATACCAGACCTTTTTCGGCACCAGCGACTCCCATTCCTGTGACAAAAAGTCACGGTTCAGCCCCGGCGCGATATTGGCAGCCATCATCGCCGCCTCGATCGGAAATGTACCGCTGCCGCAGAACGGATCCACAAAAATACGGTCTGCATGCCACGGTGTCAGCATGATCAGCGAAGCCGCCAGTGTCTCAGACAGCGGCGCAGCGCCTGCCATCGTGCGATACCCGCGCTTGTGCAGCGATGCACCGGTTGTATCGATCGTGACCGTCACCTCATCCTTCATCAAAAACACCCGCAGCGGATAATCCGCGCCGGTTTCCTCAAACCACTGCACATGATAGCTGCCCTTCAGCCGCTCAACGACCGCTTTTTTTACGATTGACTGGATATCCGAGGGGCTGAACAGCTTGCTTTTGATCGAAGAAGCCTTTTTTACCCAGAAACGCGCATCCTTCGGCAGATATTCCTCCCACGGCAGCGCCTTCGTGCCCTCGAACAGTTCATCAAACGTCTGCGCCTGAAACCGCCCGATCTGGATCAGGATCCGCTCCGCCGTCCGCAAAAAAAGGTTGGCGCGGCAGATCGCCTCCGCATCGCCGGTAAACGTCACACGTCCGTCCTCCACGCGCGTGATCTCATAGCCCAGCTCATAGATTTCTCTCTTTAATACCGCCTCCAGTCCAAAATGACAGGGTGCGATCAGTTCATATGTCTGCATACTCACTCCAATGCTCTTTTTCTGATGATCTCACATAGAAACACCTATGTCCTATGATAGTCCATAGCGCATTCTTATGTCAACTCAAAATCGTGTATCCGAGTGTCTTATCGTCTGCTGACCCCGCCGATGAGTGATGCCACCTGAAAACCGCGGCTGCCAAGATAACGCGCCGCAAGAATGCTCTCGTTCCCATGCGCGCAGTACAGCAGCACCGGCACATGATGATCCAGCGTCAGCGACCACTCGGAGATCTCATCGTAGCGCCGGTTTTCCGCGCCGCGAATGTGCCACTGCCGATAGTCCTCCGGCTCCCGCAGATCAATGAGCATGGCATTCCCGCGGTTCACGGCACGCATAAATTCCTCCTTTGACAACAATTTATAACGCATCGCACGCCTCCCGAAACATCGAAAAGCAGACCAGCCATGTGCTGATCTGCCTCTCTTTTCCTTATTTTATGCAGTTGTACTGCCGGCCGTTCCTAGTAACGGTCAGAAGCGTTGTAGGCATTGGATGCCTTATTGGTGCTCTTGTCGCTGGCATCTGATGCATTCTTTGCGTTTTTTGCATTTGTGGCATTCTTGCTGTTGGATGCCTTGTTCATGTCAGATGCGTTTTTGCTGCTGTTTGTTTCGTTGGAATAGTTCTTTGCCATGTTGATTGCCTCCTGATCATTCCGCGGCGGCTCAGCGCTGCGGTTGCTTTTTTTGTACACCGCTAGTATCTGCATTGGAAATGTAATTATGCTGACATTATCTGTAAAATATGTTACACTACTAAAAGAACAAAAATTTTGGAGGATAGATAAATGGAAAACGTAACTTTTTTTGATCATCCGCTGCTGCAGCACAAAATCTCCATGCTGCGCGACGAAAAGACCGGAACCAACGAATTTCGTAAGCTCGTTGAGGAGATCGCAATGCTGATGGGCTATGAAGCGCTCAGCGATCTGCCGACGCAGGATGTCGAGATCAAGACACCGATCGAAACCTGCATGACACCGATGATCAGCGGCAAAAAGCTCGCCATCGTGCCGATCTTACGTGCCGGACTCGGTATGGTCAATGGCATTCTCGCACTCGTGCCGAGTGCCAAGGTCGGACACATCGGTCTGTACCGTGACCCCGAAACACATGAGCCGCACGAATACTACTGCAAGCTGCCTGCTCCGATCGAGCAGCGTACCATCGTTGTCGTTGATCCGATGCTCGCGACCGGCGGCTCCGGTTCAGATGCCGTTTCCCTGATCAAGCAGCACGGCGGAAAAAATATCAAGTTCATGGCGATCATTGCGGCACCTGAAGGCTTGGAGCGCCTGCACAACGATCACCCCGACATCCAGATCTACATCGGACACCTTGACCGCTGTCTGAATGACCACGCCTACATCTGCCCCGGTCTGGGCGATGCCGGAGACCGTATTTTCGGAACTATGTAATATGAGATACAAAAAGGGATCGCGCCGGCGATCCCTTTTTTGATCTTATGCTTTTATTGTGCCGTTTTCCTGCTCAGTCTGCTGCGCGGCTGCGCTCATACAGCCAGCCGTAGCACAGCGAGCCGACCGTGTTCCCTGCAATCATTGCCAGATAATTCACATAATCGCAGCCCGAAAAAAGCAGCATGTACGCATTCGCGATACAGTGCTTAAAGCCCGACAGGATAAATACCATCACACAAAACAGCGTGATCACGGTCTCTGCCATCATATTTTCCCTGCGGTAAGACACGGTCGCTACCGTCATCAGCATCCCGCAGAATATCGCACCGAGGAAACAGCTCATTGTCTGCTGTGCAGATAAATTCTGTGCGGTCTGTACTATTTTTTCCGCAAAATCCGCGTTCGCCGTCATATACAGCTTCACGACCAGCATCACCGCGAGTATATTGCAGATCAGCCCTGCCAAAAGATGCAGCGACTCCGCCCGCTTGTCCTGCGCACGGTAGATAATTCCAATCTTACCGGTATACAGATAAAAACCGTTATGCAGGATGCATAAAAGTCCCAGTCCGAACAGCAGCGCACCCGCCACACGGTTTTCACACATCGTATTGACCACATCGCCAATGCCGATCATAATGCCCGCAAGAAACGCGCGGGAAAAAAATGTCAGATTTTTGTTTGTCATTTGGTTGTCTCCTTGTCATTTGAAGGGCTGCCTTCGCAGCCCCTTTTCTCATACGGTTCCGGTCACGACCAGCGTGCTCGTTCCCGGTGTGACGATCCATGCGCCGGTCTCTGCATCCTGTACATACGTCGCCGCAGGTACGGTGATCCGTCCGGGCAGCGTGGTAAATAAACCGGTCTGGTCGTTATAGGTGTAGCTCGATGTTTCCGACCACACGGTATTATTAAAGGTCACAGTGATCGGATCCAAGATCGGATTAAACGTATCCGTCACATATACGTTATCAGCCGCAGTCGCAGCGACCGTTCCGCTGTTCTGGATCGTAAACGTATACGTCAGCCTGCCGTTTTCCGTCACAGTCGTCGGCGAAAGTGCCTTGCTGATCGTAAGTGACGGCGTACTCTGTGCCGTCACGGTCGCAGAGCTTTCCACATCCGTCGCCAGCGAAGCTCCGCTGACGGTCGCCGTATTCGTGATCGTCGATGCAGGCGCGACCGGAGCATACTGGCTGACCGTCGTTTCATAGATCACCGTCGCATTTCCATTTGCGGGGATGCTGATGCCGGAAACTACAAGCGGCGGTCCTGCCGCAACGGTCGGTGTCGCTTGAAACGTACCGTTGGTCAGATACCGCAGCGAGCCATCCACATACGTCAGCGGATAGCGTGTCTGCGCGTTAAAGGTGAACGCGCCGAGATCATCCGTGATCGTGAGATCACTCAGCGCACTGCAGCCGGTGTTGACCAGACTGATCACATATGTGATCGTATCGCCAGCCGTATAGGTGCTGCGCAGTGCAGTTTTTGTCATGGTAAGCGCATCCAAAAGCTCACCGGTCGTAATATTCGATGTGGTCGTATTTCCATTATAGGAAAGCGTTGCCTGATTATAAAAAGTTGCCATATGATCTGCCTCCTGTACATTGTATATGCTAAAGAGCCAACGCCGCGGAAGCTCCGCAGCTCATCGTACCCTTTCTGCTACAATATATGCCGCAGGAAGCAGGACGGTGTCAGTCAGTTGGTGGGATCTATTCCCGCCGCAGGATAAATCCCATCCTCATTTTGAAAATAAATAGCTTTCATCCCCAACATCTTTGGTGCCTGAAAATCTTTTGCAACATTATCACCCACATAAGCCATTTGCTCAAACGGTATGCCCAACCGTCGCTGCATGATCTCGAAACAAATACGATTTGGCTTTCTAAACTGCATCACATCGCCATTACCGGCAATCTCATCCGTTATGATCATCTCATCAAATAATCCGCCAATTTTCAATGCCTGTATTTTCGCACGCTGCCCCTCAACTCGACCATCTGTCAGCAAGCCCAGTTTTAATCCTTGTTCCCTTAAAGATGACAACAACGTTTTCACTTCATGATACACCGCTATGTCGGGTTTCTGATAACGATAGATCCGCAGACACTTTTCTTTCATTTCTTCACTATACATATTCTGTGCTTCAAGCATTTCGTCTATCGCATTTTTTCCCCGCAGAAAGGCATCCCAAAGTTGCTCGTAAACTTCCTGCTCTCGTCCAAGAAACAACCTGCTGATCTGACGATAGCCACTGCGAACATAGTCTTTTTCTGAGTACAGTGTGTCATCCAGATCAAAAACCACCGCCTGCACCCCCTGCAGATGTGTTTGTATATCCCCAAGTTTGCGGATATGCACCATTCTCTCACTTCCCGACACACACACGCTCTGATCAAAACGACTGTACACTGCAGTCTCTCGCGCTGCATTTTTTTTGTACTGCAAGGATTCGCCCTGCAACAGATCCAACAATGCGCCGGCGGCATCTGCGCCAGCTTTCATAGATAAAGGTGCTCCTCCGCCAAAGCGTGGATTGATTTCTATATAATGATCGTTCCCTGTATGTTTCTCTCGAATTAACTGAACCGTAATCGGTCCGCACGGTTTATAATGTGAAATCAACAGCTTACACTCTTGCTCAATTTTCTCGTCATGGACAATCGACGTTTTCAAAACCTCTCCACTACGCACCGCCAATCGTTCCCGCGCTGTAATATAAATCGGATTTCCTTCAAAATCACACAAAATGTCAACTGTATACTCACATCCTTCAATAAACGGCTGCACAATATAATCACTGACACGCTCCGAAAATGAATACAATTCCTCCTCATTTGTAATCTTATATGCATCTATGCTGGAACTGCCATCCTTCGGCTTCATAAAACACGGAAATCCCTGTGTATATTTTTTTACATCATCTACCGGAAGCGGTGAACACAACCCACAGGAAATAAAATAATCAGCCGTAAACCGTTTGTCACGACACACCGCTATCTTATCCTCATCACTGATCAGCACTTTTGTTCCTACCTGATCAAATAACATACGGTTTTTCGCCAACAATAACAGATCCGTATCAATCGTCGGTATAAGCAGGTCAATACTGTGTTCTCCACAAATTTTCAATAACTGCGGTATGTATCCACTCTCACGAATTTTACACACCTGTATCTGCTTGTCGCAAAACAGCAACGCCGGTGCAGACATATCGCAATCCGCACCATATATTTCTAAATTGACGCGCCGCTGGAGCGCTGCATTTCGAAATGCCTGCACAAGTTCTACCCGTCTGCCTACACTTGTAAACATAATTCGTATCTGCTTCATATCCTATTTCTCCGTCCCCATAAATTCTTCCATCGTCACTGATGTATCCGAACTGATGCCCTCACGCCGCAGCACCGTAAACACCGTCTGAAACATGATCTTCCAGTCACCCAGAAACGTAACATGATCCACATACGCCACGTCATGATCGAATTTTTCCTCCCAACTGAGCGCATTCCGACCATTGACCTGCGCATAGCCGGTAAATCCGGGGCGAACCTCATGCCGTCTCGCCTGATGCGCGTTGTACCGCGGCAGATACCGCACCAAAAGCGGTCGCGGACCGACCAGCGACATCTCCAGCCGGAGCACATTAAAAAGCGACGGCAGCTCATCCAGAGAAGTGCTCCGAAGCCGCTTTCCGAACGTTCCCAGCCGCACCTCATCCGGCAGAAAATTTCCGTCAGCATCCTTCTCATCACTCATCGTGCGAAACTTATACAGCCTAAATATTTTTCCATTTAACCCCGGTCGTTCCTGCCGGAACAGCACCGGTGATCCCAACTTCCACCGGACAAGAACTGCCACGACCAGCATCACCGGACTCAGCACGATCAGCGCCAGCAACGCAAGTATAAAATCCTGCGGACATTTGATATATTTTTCATAAAACCCTTTTTTGTGTGTCATAGTCATATCCTCAAAATCCCGATTCTGCAGGCACGCAGTATCATTTTTTCAACATCCAAGAATGCCAAAAGTATATTTTTTTCAATATGTTTTCGTATAAAAAGTATATTTTTTTCAACATCCTCGCATCCCATACCGCTCCAGATCCACTTTTCCATCCACGACTTCAATCCCGTCTGCCTGCAGCAGCCGCTCCTGTTCACCTGCTCCGCCAAACGCAAACGCACCCGACAGCTCACCCTTTGCATTCACCACACGATAACAGGGGATCCGCTCCGGATCCGGATTTCTGTGCAGCGCATTTCCGACTGCACGCGCCATGCGTCTGTCGCCTGCCATTTCTGCCACCTGACCATAGGTCGCCACACTCCCCTTCGGGATCCGCATGACCGCCTCATAGATCCGCCGACTCGGACAATCCGAGATCAAGCGGTAGCTCTCATCCACTCTGTCAAAAACCTGATCGAGCGGAACTGTCCCATCCAAAAATACCGTCAGCCAATGCCGCTTATTCATATGATAGCCTGCCAGATAACCATCCGACTGCGTGATCATCCCGATAAAATCCGGCTCCTCCTTCACATTGACCACAAAGATTTCTCCATCCTCCGCAATGCCGAGCTTCCGCCTTGCCACACGCATCACGAGCGCAAACCACTTGCCGGACGCAGGCTCCTTAAACGTCATATCCTCCGGATCCCTTATCCACGGATGCTCCGGCTCAACGCGATACGTTTTCTTTATGTATTCTGTCAGCTCCTCCACATATGTCATCGTGTCATGCTCCGTTCTGTTTTCACGTTTTCACCCGAAATGCCCCGATGCATTCATCAATCGACGCATACAGCCGATAACGCTTGATATACAGATCCTTCATCGCGCGCACCACGCGCTTTTTATCCTCATTTGAAAAATAACTGATATGCCAAACTGCATTTCTTTTTCGTTGGTCATGTCCGCCATCTACATGATCCATGTAACCCAAAATCGACTGACAGTCCTCCGGAATCGGCACACCATACTGCACCGCCAACTGCTCCATAACCTCACTCGTGCGCTTCGCCTGCTCCATCCAAAAACGCTGTTTCACCGCATACGCCGCATCATCCGGAAAATATTCCATCGCAGTGCCCGACTCCTCATCGAGCTTTGTCAGCTCCGGATACAAATCCGCCGCATCGGGGAAGCTCCGCTCCCGATGGTGCATCGCATACTGTATATTATGCACGATCAGGTTCATCAAAAGCTCCTCGCCCAATTCCCCGCCAAGGGTGATCATCGCCAAAAGCTCCGTATCCAGATGCCCGACCGCAGAGATCCGGTCATAATCACAACCACACCTTGTCACCGCATCTATGAACTCAAAATATTCCCGATCTGCCGGTGAAAACGAGTGTCCCAACACATATACCTGCTCAAAATCCTCCGCATGAACACCGCGCCGCATCCACGCCGCACACAATCGGTCAATCTGATCCTGCACATGCTTATCCGTCTGATACAGTGCCTTTTCGATCGCATAGAGTGAATCGATCCTCGGTAGTCCTTTATCCGGATCCATCGACTCCATAAAATGCCGCTCGACCAGTTCCTTAAACGGCAGTTCCGGATGCGTGGCATGACCTACGATGATCGAATCCGGATCCGCCGCCGTTCCGTGGATGTGAAATACATCCTCACGCGGAACACCAAACCGTTTTTCAACCGTATCCGTATAGTTAAAATTGATCACATAGCTGTCCGGCGGAAAACGAAAACCGCTATCCTTCACATCAATCTCAATCGACCTGACCCAGTCGCAGAAACAGCGTTTCAACAGCATCAACGCCTCATTCACAGCTTGATCCAGCCGTTTCAAGTCCTCGGCTTCCCGCCCGAAATAATAGCTGATCAACTGATCATCCAGCTTGTCCATCCGCGACTCCAGATTCCAGAAAAAGTCATTTTCCAACTGATCCGGAGCGAACGGATCACCGTAGATCAGCTCCACGGCAGTCACCTCTTTTTCTGCACCGTCCGCATCCTTCTTTGGATAAAATGTGCAGCCAAGCGACACTGCAAGCTCCCGAATATGCGCCGCATAATACTTCCGAAACTCCTCATACGCCGTCGGCAGATCCTGCCACTGGTCAAAGCCATTCCCGATGAGGATGAGATTTTTGTATTTTTTCATAGACAACCTTTCCATGTAATCACGCTTTTCTTCGCAATCACATCTGACAGCACCCAAACGTCTGCTGATACAGCCGTTTCATTTTTGCAGATATCACCGCCGTGTCCAACTCAGAAACATCCCGCTCCGCAGGCACACGATCCGTAACTCCCTGCACGATCTGCTCTATCATCTCGGAAAGCTGCCGCTCCAGCCCTTTCTGATCATCCAGATCAAAATATTTCACCCCATACGCCTGCAGATCAACATTTCCGCGGATCTTACTCGCCAGACAGGGAATGCCTGATGCCAAAGCCTCCATAAGCGCAACCGGAAGTCCCTCCT
>CAZERX010000048.1:0-12048 GCA_964515045.1 uncultured Eubacterium sp. | reverse complement strand
ATACGCTCACGGACAACACGCTCCATTCTGGACAGACCGATACGATACTGGTTCTGCAGCAGCTCACCGACCGCACGGATACGACGATTGCCCAGATGATCGATATCATCATCATTTCCGATCGCCCACTCCAAGTGCATATTATAGTTAATGGAAGCAAAAATATCATCCTTCGTGATGTGCTTAGGGATCAGCTCATGCACGTTTTTACGGATTGCTTCCTTGATATCCTCTAAAGCGGTATTCTCCTCCAGAATCTTTTTCAGCACCGGATAGTATACCAGCTCCGTAATGCCAAGCGCCTTCTGCTCTGCCTTATCGGCAAGCTCCGGCACCCACGCGCCAAGATCTACCATCATGGAGGACAGCACTCTGACATTTCGCTCCTCAGTCTGGATCACGACATATCTGACTGCCGCATTCTGAAGCTCCTCCGCACGCTCTCTGGTCAGACGTGTTCCTGCCTCGGCGAGTACCTCACCGGTAGAAGGATCGATCACGTCCTCAGCAAGCACCTGACCGCGCAGACGATTGCGGAATGCGAGCTTTTTGTTAAATTTGTAACGACCCACCTTCGCCAGATCATATCTTCTCGGATCAAAGAACATCGCAGAGATCAGGCTCTCGGCGCTCTCTACGGTCAGCGGCTCGCCGGGGCGGATCTTTTTATATAATTCCAGAAGACCGGACTCATAATTCGTAGAAACATCCTTGCCGATGCTGGCTACGATCTTCGGCTCCTCGCCAAAATAATCAATGATCTCCTGATTGCTGCCGATGCCGAGTGCACGGATCAGCACGGTGATCGGAACCTTTCTGGTTCTGTCTACACGAACATAAAATACGTCATTGGAGTCTGTCTCGTACTCTAACCACGCGCCGCGGTTAGGGATCACGGTACAGGAATACAGAGTTTTTCCGACCTTGTCACGGGTAATTCCGTAATAGATGCCGGGGGAACGAACAAGCTGGCTGACGATAACACGCTCAGCACCATTGATCACGAATGTACCGGTCTCCGTCATCAGCGGAAGGTCACCCATGAAGATCTCATGCTCATTGATCTCCTCTGTCTCCTTATTGTACAGACGCACCTTTACCTTCAGGGGCGCAGCATAGGTCGCATCGCGCTCCTTACACTCCGGAATCGTATACTTTACATCATCTGCGCATAATGTAAAATCAACAAACTCCAGACTCAGGTGTCCGCTGTAGTCCGTAATGGGAGAGATATCTGCAAAAACTTCTTTCAAGCCTTCGTCCAGAAACCACTGATAAGAGTCCTTCTGTACCTCAATCAGATTGGGCATTTCCAGAACTTCTTTTTGTCTTGAGTAACTCATACGCAGGCTCTTGCCAGCTTGTACCGGACGTATTCTGTTTTTCTCCATTGACGTTTCACCTCTCGTTATTATTATTTGGCTAAAACCGCCCAAAAGAGCGCAGAATTAGCCTATTTACCACAGTAAAGCATCGTATATGATAACACAATTCCGCAGACATTGCAAGGAAAAAATATTTTTTATAGGCTTTTTCAACGAAATTTCCTATCACACAAGAAAAAAGAGCCTAAAGCGGCTCCCTTTTCTCTGAATGTCTGCCAATACACATCTACTGCTCGTCATCCACCAGTTTTCCTTCTTCATCGAAGGTATAGTGGTCTTTCCCGATCTTGACGGTCTTGTCCTTCACCATTGTTCCCTTTTTGCCAAAGTAATACTGGTTTCCTTCCTCATCCTCGACAAACTGCTTCACGACCATACGACCCTTTTTATCAAAGTAATAGGTCTTTGAGCCTATTTCAACGAACTGGTTCTTTACCATGATACCGTCCTCGTCAAAATAGTATTTGTCCGCGTCGATCTTTACGATCGTATCATACACTCTCGTGCCGTATTTACCATAATAATAGTATTTCGACCCGATCTTGACCCTCTGCCGGCACGCCATAACACCGGACTTGTCAAAATAATACTCTTTATCGCCCAGCGTATATGCACCACCATGTACCATCTTACCCTGATCATCAAAGTAGTACTGGTCACCGGCGATCGTCACGAATACAGACGCTACGCGCGAACCGTATTTTCCATAATAGTAATAATCTCCATCGAGCTTCACCTTTTCCTTTGTCAGCATAGCTCCATCGTGAGCAAAATAATACAGCTTGCCTCCGAACTCCAATTCCACGTCTGCAGAAAAGATACCATCCTCATTCACCGCATAGGTTTTGCCGTCGATGACGAGCATTTCCAGCTCATCCGTACCTTCTTCCTTCCAGCCGTTCGCATCAAAATAATAAAGATTTCCGTCGATCCGGTGAAATCCGGTCAGCATGACCGCAATGCCGCTGTCATTCAGCTCGAAAAACCTGTGCTTCCAGATGTCATACTCCTTCCAGCCCAGATAAGCTCCGTTTTCATCATAATCACCGTAATCCATACAGCCGGTATCCGTATAATAATACTTCTGTCCCTCGATCTCCTGCACACCGGTCAAAGGAACGCCGTCCGCACCGATATAATAGTAATCCTTTTCCCGATTGATGCCATCTGCTCCGTAAACAGCGATCCAGCCCTTCACTTTCTTCAGGCTTCCCAGACTTTCTCCCTGATAAAGCGAAATATCACCGTCTGCCACACGATACGCGATCGTTTTCTTTTCATTTGCCACATAATACGGCATACTGACCGGCTTTGCGGAAACGAGCGAACGGTTGAACGCCCACTGCTTTAATTCCTCGTCATAGGAGGTATTTCCATTATTGATCGCAAAGGTATAGATCGGGTCGATCGCATTCAGAAGCGCCTGCGTGTTTCCAAGTGCCGTTCCGTGGTGTGACAGCTTGTAAATGTCAGATTTCAGCGCCTGCCCACACTCTTTTACCAGATAATTCGCCTCCACCTTCAGCATATCGCCTGCCGTCAGATAAGAACGTCCGCCGCAGGTAACCCGCGATACAAGACTGCAGTTATTCTCATAATAGGTCATCATGACACTCTGACCATACTCTGATTCCGCCTCGTCATCCGGCACCTTTGCTGCGTAATCGCTCGGATGGATGGACTGCACGTATTCCAGTGACGGACCGAGCACGTCCACTGTCGCATAGCCGACTGCAAACTGGCTGCCCTTTTTCAAGTACAAAACATGCTGCTCGCCGCCAAAATAATCCTCCATATACTGACGGATCAGCTCATACTTCTGAGCATAATCGTCTGACTCCGGCGCAAGCGATGGGTCTGCCAGATATAAAAAATCAATCTTGTAGCCACGCTGCTGCAGGTAATTCAGCCCTGCCATGAAATCGCCTTTTTTTCCACCCACATGATCGATGTGCAGGTGGCTGAGGTACAGCTTGAAATGCGTAATACCCGCAGAATCCAACTGATCGCACAGCGCCGGCATGTTCTCATACAATCCCAGATCCATCAGCATGTATTCACCCGCTGATTTCAGCAGCACGGCATCGCCCTTATTGCTCCCATTTACATAAATACCATATATCGTCATACTTTCAGATGCCGCCTGCGCCTGTACCGGACACATTCCGGTCAGCATCACACACGCCATCATCAGTAACGTAAGCTTTTTTATTCCTTCCTTCCAACTACGCACTTTCTAAATCACCTTTCTTCCATCGTAAGAACCGCTCTGCGGATTCCTTCCTTTACATCAACCTGTGCATTCCAGCCCAGCTTCTCCAGCCGCTCACTTACGAGGATCTCCGGTGTCTTTTTACTGAAATCCAGCTCTGGCTCCTTCGCATCCTCGGGATTCGCAAAAGACAGCTTCATGTTACGCTCCGGGAATACCTCCACCGCGGTTTTTGCAAAATCGCGGATCGTGATATTGGAATGCTCTGCCGCTATATTATACGGCACGCCGGTCTCGCCCTTCATCAAAACGGTAAGAAGTGCCGTTGCCGTATCCGTGACATAACAGAATGAACGATAAGCCGCACCATTGCTCTTTAACAGGATATCCTCCTTTCGGATGATATTTGCCAGGAACTGTGCCCAGACGCGATCGTCCTCCAATGTGCTTGCTCCATATATATAACTGGGACGGACGATCTTGACCGGAACCTGATACTGCTTGGCATAACAGTTACAAAGTGTCTCTGCCGTGCGTTTTCCGATCGCATAACAGTTCTTATATGCATCGATATCCAGATAGCCCAGCTCCTCCTCCCGAATGTCAGCGCGTCCGTTCACAACATCGCCGTATACCTTCAGGCTGGAAACCACCAGTACAGACTCCACCTGTTCTTTCATCGCATACCGCAAGACATTCGTAGTTCCCTGCGTATTTGCTTCGATCGTTCCGACCGGATCATTCTCAAAATAGTACGGCGTTGCCTGGCTCGCTGCATGGATCACATAATCCGCATGTCCGCAGACAGACATATCCCCGCATACATCACCTTCTACGAGCGTGAGATCCGAACGGTCTGCGAGTGCTCCATACTTTGCCTCCGCCTTCTTTCGATTGCGTACCAGTCCCAGCACACGGATCCCCAATGCTTCCTCGTCATTTTTCAAAAGCATTGCCATCGTTATATAATATGCAATAAATCCATTTGCACCCGTGATCAGAACTGTCTTATTCTGCAATTTTGTCCAGTCTATGCCTGCTCCTGCGATCTCCCGCAGATCCGCCAGCAGATTGCTTCCAACATTTTCCTGAATTTTCATATTTTCCATATGCGCTCCTCCTGCATCTGAAAGCAGCTTCCTCCATTTACTTTCCCATCCGATCCTTACAGACCGTATTTCAAGACTTCCTTGGCAAACTGTTTATAATGCTCGTAATAATGGATCGCACGCAGAGACTCCAGATCCTCCGGTGTCGTTACCTTGATATTTTCACGGATTCCCTGAAAAATATGGATCGTTTCTCCCAGCTCGATCAGAAGCTCTCCTGACGAAACCGGATCCATTCCGCGCTTTTCTGCCTGCTCATGCGCCCACATGATCTTCTCCATGGTATATCCCTGCGGAGCCTGTGTGATGAACATTTTCTTTCTCGTATAATTTTTCGCGCAGTTTGCGCCATCCTCACTGTACAGCACAGAGTCAATACTGGGAGTCACCGGCACGGCGCTTCCGTACTGCCTCGCATCCTCAATGCACTGTGTGATCAGCGCTTCACTGAGCATCGGACGGACTCCGTCACAAATAAGTACGATATCCTCCGGCTGAGCGATCTTATCAACCTCAACCAAGCCATTATGGATCGACTGATGTCCGCTCGTTCCACCCGGAACGGTCGCGATCACCTTTCGGATACCAAAACGCTCAATGTCACGTTTCAGCTCATCCAACCAGTTCTCCACGCAGACAACCACCATGTTGTCCACCATCGGATGATTCGAGAAATGCTCCATTGTACGCACGATAATGGGCTTTCCCTCAATCTCTAAAAACTGCTTCGGAATGTCGATCGACTTCATTCTCTGTCCAATACCACCTGCAAAAATCACTGCCGATACCATCTGTTACACCTCCATATATTTATAATCCTATTTGGTTCACTAAACGCTCTAATGCATGTCCGTCACATGCTCCCATATATTTCTGCCGGAAATCATGCAGCCGCTCCTTCATGGGATGCGCATATACATCCTGTATCTGTTCTGCCAACTGCTGCGCATCCGTCACGATCGGTCCCGGCATCTCATGATAATCGATGTAAAACTCATCGTTCTCCTCATAATGCTCCAGATCCGGTGCATAAAATACGATCGGACGCTCCAGCAGGAGAAAATCGTAGATCACCGAGGAATAATCCGAGATCAGGACATCCGTCACCGGCAGCAGACATTCGGTCGGCAACGCGCACTCCTCACCCTTCATATGTTTCCTAAGATGCGGATGCAACTTTGTGAGCACCAGCCATTCCTCGCCAAGCTCCTTTCGGAGCTGCTCCAAAAACGACATGCTCACGATCTCCGGAACGGATGCATTTCCCCGAAACGTCGGTGCCCACAGCGCGAGCTTCTTTCCAACGGCTTCCGGATACAGCTCATAAAACCGTTCCTCGCAAAGCTTCAGATATCTTTCATCAAAAAAACGATCCGTTCGGCTCAGCCCCAGTCCCTTTACAATACCCGGATCTGCCCGCATACCGGACACATACGCGGGATTACAATGCGGATCACTCGTCACGATCAGAGAATAATTCCGAAAAACATTCCCCTTATAATAGGACGGGATATCGCGAGCCGTATCATATGCATATTTTTTTAACATTCCACCTGCATGCCACATCTGCACGACCGTCGTTTCAGACCGCTTTTTGCAGGAAGCAACCGGCAGAAAATTGTCGCAGATAAATACATAACGCGCCCGCGCATACAGCAGCATGAACCTTAGCATAAAGCATAAACCGCCCACATAACCCGAACGATCACAGTCGCGTGTCATACAACGCACATCATAGTCCGAGCCTTCGAGCCACCGGTATAGCTCCTCCATGCTGTATGGCACCTCATCATGATGCGAATCCGCGACCAATACCAGCCGCGGATCGACAGGACGCAGCTTCCCTATCTGATAAAACAACGGAAAAACCATGTTCTGCATGGTAATTTTTACGATCTGCTTAACCTTAAAATTCATATGCTACTGTTTCATCAATTCGTCAATCTTCTCTACGATACGCTTACTTGCCTGTCCATCCTCCATGCAGCCGCGCTCCGCAAGGAACCGCTCGACATCCGCATGATATTTTGTATCATCAAATTCACGTATACGCTCCGCCAGCTCCCGGCTGTCCTTTGCGATCGGGAACGGCGTAGTTTCGATCGGATAATAGAAGCCTCTGGATTCCCTAAAGTCCTCCAGACCCATTTCAATGATAAATCCGGGCTTACCCGACAGCACATAATCAAAGATCCAGCTCGAATAATCGGTCACACCCACATCCGTACAAAGCAACAGCTCCTGCATATCCTCATAAAACGTTGCATCTGAAACATAACTCGGCAGGTCATTCAGCCACATGCTGCTTTCTTTTTTCAGCCGGTTATGCAGACGGATCACGATCTGCCATTTTCCGCCAAAACGCGCCTCCAGCGCTTTCTTGATCAGCGAATAATCCAGCGTCTCGTAGGATTCATCCACATCATCACGATGCGTCGGCGCAAACAAAAAGATCTGTCTGTTTTCGTCAATCCCGAGGAATTTTGTCACCTTTTTGCGTATCTTCGCTTTCTTTTCTTCATCGTTCATAAAGAAAATATCATTCCGCGCATGTCCGACCATGACAGAAGGTACATCCTTCCAGTAAGCGGTGCGGAACACCTCAGACTCAAAATCACTGTTGGAAAGCAAAAGATCCACGGATTTCTGGCATTTTTTTGCCAGCCGCTTCCAACTGTGTCCCATGACAACATCACCATCCAGCCGCTTAATGCCCAATGATCCGTGCCAGGTCTGGATCAGATGCTGATCCTTTTTCTTATAAGCCCGCAGACGCTCTACGATATTCGTATTTTCTATGATAACCTTAGACGCTGCCAGCTCTTTGTAAAATTCATAGCTGTTATGCCGGACAAATTGCAGCTCGATCGGATAATCGCTCCTCGGTATCGCAGTCTTTACATCCCATACCATACGGTAATCCTTATTCTGACGGATCATCTCATCCGCAATGTACTTGGGATTACACGTATAATCGCCCTGAAACGTTAAGAACATTACCTGATCCTTCACCTGCGTATGACGCGCAAGCACTCTACGCGCGATCACCGCGATCAGTTGATCCGGATAATACACGATCTTGTAAATGACTGTCCAGACCAGCTTCAGGACACCCACGATCAGTTTGCGGGCAAAGTCAACAATACCGATCAGCAGTTGCAGGATCAGCCAGAACAAATAACGGAAAAAACCTCCGCAGACCATCTTGCGAGCAAATGTCTCGCCAATTCTCTTTATCATCTTTTTCCCTTTCTTACTCTGCTATCATCTGTAAAAACTGTTTCAGATAATCATTCGTCAGTCCCCGCAGGCGCTCTCTGATCGCCGGATCATATCCGGTCTCCATCGCACGCTCCATCGCATCCAGGATCTGTTCGATATGCAGATGATCCTCTGTAAAGAACGAATCCGGCTTACCTATGACCTCAGAAAAGATCTGCAACTTCTCACTCCAGATCAGACCCACGACCGGTATATCCAATGCATAAGATGTGATGCACGCATGCAGACGCGCACCGAATACGCAGCGGAACGATGTGATCTGCTTCAAAAAATCCGTCGTGTTCGCAGGCGGATTCCACAATTTTTCATTATCCCTGC
The DNA here is from genome assembly GCA_964515045.1 of uncultured Eubacterium sp. GTDB lineage: Bacteria > Bacillota > Clostridia > Lachnospirales > Lachnospiraceae > W0P33-017. The sequence goes on along the minus strand of CAZERX010000048.1, from coordinate 3,742 downwards.
ATCCCAACGCACTGAGCAGACGCTTACCGAACTTCTGATCTGCAGCCATACCATTAGAAAAGAGCACCCAGTCCCATCCGCGCTCCTCGATACCGCCGATCAGTTTTTTATAAAAGTTCATCAACTGGAACTCAGAAAGCGAATTTCCGTATGCCTGATACACGCGGCCACGGATCACATTCACGCCGATCAGTTTTTTCTCCTCGCGCACGCCGCAGGCTACATCATAGCATTCCGGAACCCAGAGTGCCGGATCTCCGACTCTCGCCGTTTTGATATTCGGATTGAAAATGTACAGGTTTTGCAGGGTGTCCACATCATCACGGGTTGTGATCACCTTCATGCAGTCTTGATTGATCGCCTTTTTCAGCCGCTGACAGCGGATGTCATTCTCGTCATAGCCTTCAATCCCGACACCATTCATCATGATCGGGATATTTCTCTTTTTCGCGATCTTAACGATCTGCTCCACATAATAATTCAGTCCCTGCGTTCGGAATTTCAAGAAGCCACCGCCGGCAAAAACGATCGCATCCACGTCCTTCAACTGCGTCCGGAACTTATGATTGATCTTCAGCCACCACATAAAATACTCATATATATAACGAAAACGGCTGTGATTTTCATAACTGAACATATATCCGGACATCTTGATCAATACCTTGGAGATCAGAAACGGGATTTTCTGCAGACCCGTATAGGATTTCACACGCGGGTTCACATCCACCTCCACGATCTTTGTTCCAGGCTGATTCTGCCGGATCAGATATTGCGTAACCTCACACAGAATATTATCACCTGCATTTTTTATCGCATACAGTCCGACTACTGCTATTTTTTTCATTGCTAACTCCTTTCAGAATCACTCTATTCCTCTGCATCCATAAACTGCTCATACTGATCGAGCACTTCATTCGTTTCTCCGATCATCATCATCTCACCCTCATGGATCCACAGAACCTTTGTACACAGATCCCGCAGAGACTGATTGTTATGTGAAACGATCACGACCGTCCGATTCTCGTCCGAGATCAGGGACTTCATCTTTTTATAGCTTTTTTTCTTAAAACGCCTGTCTCCCACACTCAGCACTTCGTCGATCAGTATGATATCTGTTTCCAAAACTGCTGTAATGGAAAACGCCAGCTTGGAATGCATACCACTGGAATATTTTGCGACCGGCATATCTATAAAATCTCCCAGATCCGCAAATTTGATGATGCGGGGCATTTTCTCCCGGATCTGCTCCTCACTAAAGCCAAGCAACATACCGGAAAGTATGATATTCTCCCTTCCCGACAGCTCCTTTTGGAATCCGACACCAATGGAGAGCAGCGAAACTGTATTGTCAAACGTCTCCACGCTTCCCTCATCCGGCGAAAAAATATGCGCCAATGCCCGAAGCATCGTGGATTTTCCACTTCCGTTTTTTCCGACGATACCAAGTATCTCTCCTTTTTCCAACTGAAAAGAAACATTCTTGACAGCCTCAAAATACTCGCGCTTATTTCTGCCAAAACGGAGCAGATTTTTCTTGATCGAGTACGATTTCAGGCTTCTGTATCTGATCGTTAAGTTCTCAACACGTATTGCCACTTCTTTTTGTTTCATTTGATCACCTGTCAAATCACCTTAACATAACTATTTTCATTTTTATAGATCATCCGCACGCCTATGCAGGACAAAACGAATCCGATCACGATCCAGAGGAGCATGATCCAAAGATCCGGTGTCTCACTGTAGATCAGACACTTGCGCAGGGAGGATATAATGTACGCCATCGGATTGCATTTTCCAAGAACCGATGCCAGCACCGGATGCCCCGGCGCGATCCTCCGGTCAATGGAAAACATGATTCCCGTCATATAAAACATCAGCTTCAAGGCGATCGCTATCACGTTTGACAGATCCTCTACAAAAACGCCGAAATGACATACGATACACATAACCCCAAACGTTACCAGTATCAGACCGAGCAGCAACGGGATCACATAGATCAGATTATAACTCAGCGGCACCCGATAAAACGCCATCAGGAATACTACGATCGCAAATGAGATCAGCATCTTGAACCCATTCACAAACATTTTCGATTCGATCAGAATGAACTTGGGCAGATAAACCTTAGAAACGACCGACTTATTCTTTTTTACGATCTTAACACTGTTTTTCAAATTCTGATTGAAAAAATTCCACGCCGCCAGACCTATATATATAAACGCCGTGAAATACTGTTCACGTGCATCAAATACCACACCAAACATAAACGAATAAACGAACATCATACAGACCGGCTCCAGGATCCACCAGATCCAGTTCAGATATGAGCCTGCCACCTCTGCCTTCAGCTCTGCCTTTGCCGAATACACCGCATAACGATAATATTTTTTTATGTCTTTCAAAAATCTTTGCGCCATATGTTTTAACCTTTTCCAAATGATCAGCTTTTCCCGCATATGCTTTGTATCATACCACATAGCATGGCACATTTCAATTATTCCACGCCAAAATATCTCACAAAAAATAAGCAGGCTCTCTGAACATACCATTCAGAGAGCCTGTCGGGTTGGGCTGTTCTATTCAGCTTTTGCTGTATTATTTCAGAGTAACCTTAGCTCCCTCTGCCTCAAGCTTAGCCTTGATGTCCTCAGCAGTAGCCTTGTCTGCCTGCTCCTTAACGATCTTGGGAGCGCCGTCTACAACGTCCTTAGCTTCCTTTAAGCCAAGGCCAGTTGCCTCACGTACAACCTTGATAACCTTAACCTTGTTCGGGCCAACCTCTGTCAGCTCTACGTCGAACTCAGTCTTCTCCTCGGCTGCTGCTGCGTCTCCGCCTGCTGCTGCTACTACAACGCCTGCTGCTGCAGATACGCCGAACTCTTCTTCACATGCTTTTACTAAATCATTTAACTCTAATACGGTTAAACCTTTGATAACCTCAATGATCTCTGCTGTTGTCATTTTTGTTTCCTCCTAAAATTTTTGATTGATGTTTTAATAAAGTAGTTCTCTTCGCTAAGCTCATGCTGCACCTAACGGCCTGCACTTGCTGATCTCAAAGAACGACCTCGCAACACGTTCCGGTTGCTTCTGCTTACTCAGCCGCAGGTGCTTCCTCTGCGGGAGCCTCAGCGGGTGCTTCCTCTGCTGCGGGAGCTGCCTCGCCACCCTGCTCTGCGATCTGCTTGATAACACGAGCAAAGTTGGTGATCGGTGACTGCATGCTTCCAAGTAACTTGGAGAGCAGTACCTCTCTAGACGGGATAGAAGAGATCGTCTTCATTCCGTCTGCATCATAGAAGTTGCCCTCTACGACACCAGCCTTAATCTCTAACTTCGGTGCTTTCTTTGCAAACTCTGCGAGAACTCTTGCAGGTGCTGTCGCATCTGTAGCAGAGATCGCGATCGCGTTCGGTCCTTCCAGAACTCCGGAAAGGCTCTCGAACTCAGTTCCCTTGAAAGCGAAGTTCATGAAGGTATTCTTGTATACCTTGTAAGTAACTCCGGCTTCTCTCAACTGCTTACGTAACTGAGTATCCTCAGCAACGGTCAGTCCACAGTAATCAACTACAACTACTGACTGGGCATCCTTGATGCTGTCGGAAATCTCCTGCACGATCGGTGCTTTCAATTCTACTTTTGCCACGAATCTTTTACCTCCTATTTTATTTTCAACATTGCACTGGATGAGGTAGAACAAAAGTGTGCATCGCGCACTCTCGCGTTCCAATTTACTGTATTG
>CAZERX010000047.1:0-12161 GCA_964515045.1 uncultured Eubacterium sp. | reverse complement strand
CGCAGCAATCTCGCCTCCATGGGTATTTATATCTTTAGCTGGAAGGCTCTGCGCGAGGCGCTGATCGCACTGAAGGATCAGCAGAGCTGCGATTTCGGAAAGCATGTCATCCCTTATCTGCATGAGCGCGACAGCCGGATGTTCGCTTACGAGTTCAACGGCTACTGGAAGGATGTCGGAACACTCAGCTCTTACTGGGAAGCAAATATGGAGCTGATCGATCTCATACCGGAGTTTAACCTGTATGAGAAATACTGGAGAGTATACACGAATACCGTTGCCATCCAGCCGGAGTACATATCTGCAGATTCCGTGGTATTAAAGAGTATCATCGGAGAAGGCAGTGAGATCTACGGCGAGGTATACAATTCCGTGATCGGAGCGGATGTTACGATCGGAAAGGGAACGGTGGTGCGTGATTCCATCGTTATGCAGGGCACGGTCATCGAGGAGAACTGCGTATTGGACAAGGCGATCGTGGCTGAGGACTGCCGGATCGGAGCAAATGTCCACATCGGTGTCGGCGAGTATGCACCGAGCAAGTTCAACCCGAAGGTATACAGCAGTGATCTCGCCGTGATCGGTGAGCACTCCGTGATCCCTTCAAATGTTTCGATCGGACGAAATACCGCGATTTCCGGCGCGACGGAAGCCGCAGATTATGAAAATGGTCTGCTGGAGAGCGGAGATTCTATTATAAAGGCAGGTGTGAAGTCATGAAAGCATTAGGTATTATTTTAGCGGGTGGTAGCAACTCAAGAATGGAAGCCTTATCACGCAAGCGAGCGATCGCTGCAATGCCTGTAGCCGGCAGCTTCCGTTGCATTGATTTTGCACTGAGTAATATGTCCAATTCCCATGTACAGAAGGTTGCGGTACTGTCACAGTACAATGCACGTTCTCTGAATGAGCATTTAAGCTCCTCCAAGTGGTGGGATTTCGGAAGAAAGCAGGGTGGTCTGTTTACATTCACGCCGATGGTCACGGCTGACAATAGCTGGTGGTACCGCGGCACTGCGGATGCCATGTATCAGAATATCGAGTGGCTGAAGCGCTGCCATGAGCCGTATGTGATCATTACGAGCGGTGACTGCGTATACAAGATCGATTATAATGAGCTGCTGGATTATCATGTGGAGAAAAAGGCAGACATTACGATCGCGGTCAAGGAGATGCCCGCAGGTGCGGATGTGAGCCGTTTCGGTGTCGTTGGCATGAATGAGGATTCACGGATCACCTACTTTGAGGAAAAGCCGATGGTGGCTTCCTCCAGCACGATCTCTGCCGGTGTTTATGTGATCCGCCGCAGACAGTTGATCGAGCTTTTGGAGCAGTGTGCGGCTGAGAACCGCTGGAATTTCGTTACGGATATCCTGATCCGCTACAAGGATCTCAAGCGCATCTACGGCTACAAGCTGCAGGGCTATTGGAATAATATCTCTACGGTGGAGTCTTATTATGAGACGAATATGGATTTCTTAAAGCCGGAGATCCGCCGTTACTTCTTTAAGCAGGAGCCGTATATCTATTCTAAGGTGGACGACCTTCCACCCGCGAAGTACAATGAAGGCTCGGATGTGCGCAATTCGCTCGTTGCGAGTGGTTCGATCGTAAACGGTAAGGTGGAGAATTCCATCCTGTTTAAGGAGGCGTTTGTCGGTAAGAACTGTATCATTAAAAATTCGATCATCTTGAACGAGGTTTATATCGGAGATAATACGCATATTGAGAATTGTATCGTGGAGAGCCGCGGTACGCTCAAGCCGAACATGTATTACTTCGGAGACGGTGAGATACAGGTGGTTGTCGGTGACAGCAACCGCTACGGTGTCTGACGGTTGGGATGTATCCATGAATATTATTTCGGGGCTGTCTGCGGACAGCCCTTGAATTTTGCGCAGAATTAAGCTAAACTATGCAAAGCAGTATATTTTCGGACGCACGGCAGGGTGGCTGCTCTGGACGCTCAAGGCACCGTGTTCCGGCAGGTACTCCGTTGCACCGCTGTGTCTCGCTGGCCCATCAGCCCCGACTCGATGTGTCCTTCGCACACATAGTCTGGGGCTTCCGGTTGTGGCAGTGTGACTTCTGTTTCTGCGCTCGCACGGACGCGGCACAAAAGTCGTACCTGCGTGGAACGCGGTGCGCATGAGCTGGCAGACAGCTCGCCGGATGTACCGTAATGTGCGATGAGCAGGGTGTTCTGTCAGAAACGTAGTTAGGGAATGTGGAACACGATGCACCCGCAGGCAGTTTGGAGCGGCTGGTACTTAGCGACCGTCCTTTGGTCGCTTATGTACCACTGCCAGCGACAATCTAGCGGGAGCGTGCCGGCGGGGCATGTGTCCACATGACCCAAGCCGTAACATGGCTTTTACATAGCAGATGCAGGAACACGGTGCGTGATGCGCGTCCGAGGGGGTAACCTAACCGTAATTAACCAAATATAAAAACGAAAAAAGAGGAGAATCTATATGAGTGAGCAAAAAGCAGTGATCCTTGCCGCGGGCAAGGGAACACGGATGAAATCCGACCTCCCGAAGGTCGTGCACCGCATCGAGGGCAAGTGTCTGGTAGATTATGTGATCGAAGCGGCACGCGGAGCGGGAGTCAGTGACATCTGTCTGGTCGTAGGATACAAGCACGAGGTCGTAGAGCGCGAGATCGTGTCAAAAAATGTAGAATATGCCCTGCAGTCGGAGCAGCTCGGCACCGGACACGCCGTCAAGTGTGCGCGGGAATTTCTCGGCGACGAGGGACAGACCCTGATCCTGTTTGGCGATACACCGCTGATCACCGCAGAAACCCTGCGACGACTTGCAGAATACCATGAGAAGAAGGGAAACACGGTCACGGTGCTCTCCGCATTCGTAGACGATCCGACCGGCTACGGCCGCATCATTCGTGACGAAAACGGCTGCTTCGTAAAGAGCGTCGAGCATAAGGACGCGACCGAGCAGGAGCGCGCGTCAAAGGAGATCAATTCGGGTATGTACCTGTTCGACACGGCACAGCTCAAAGCGGCACTCGATCAGATCCGACCGAACAACGCACAGGGCGAATATTATCTGCCCGATACGCTCACGATCATAAAGGAAAAAGGCTTAAAGGTAGACGCATATGCATTGCAGGACGCTACGGACATTACAGGAGTTAATGACCAAAATCAGCTCGCAGAAGCGGCAAAGATCATCAAAGGAAGAATGTAATATCATGTATGTAATCGCAGGACTTGGTAATCCGGACAAAAAGTATGAGCACACGCGTCATAATGTCGGCTTTGATGTCATAGACGTGATAGCACAAAAATATAATGTAGAATTAACAGAAAAGAAGCATCGCGCGATCTGCGGCAGCGGCTATATCGCAGGACAGAAGGTGCTGCTCGTGAAGCCGCAGACCTATATGAACCTCAGCGGAGAGAGCATACAGGCGATCCTGAATTTTTATAAGCTGGACGCAGAGCAGGAGCTGCTCGTGATCTACGACGACATCTCGCTCGCGCCGGGTCGTATCCGCGTGCGTGCAAAGGGCAGTGCAGGCGGGCATAACGGCATCAAAAACATCATCGCGCAGACCGGAACACAGAACTTTGCGCGGATCAGGGTCGGAGTCGGAGAAAAGCCGGAGGGCTGGGATCTCGCAGATTATGTGCTCGGACATTTTTCCAAGGAGGAGCGGGCGCTCGTCGAGGATGCATTTTCAGATGCCGCAGAGGCGGCAGAGCTGATCCTTGCGGACGGATTGAATGAAGCGATGAACCGTTTTAATGGCAAAAAGTAGACGGAGGAGTCATGCAGGCATTTTTGCAGCCGCTCAGAGAGTGGAAGGACTATGAGAAAATCGAAAAAAAGCTGCCGAAGCTGAAAGGCGCGATCGAAATATCGGGCTGTATGGATGCGCAGAAGGCACATCTCATCTATGGGATCGGTCAGCGCACGGACAACCGGCTGATCGTCACGTTTCAGGAGCAGAAGGCAAAGGAGCTGTACGAGGACTATCGTTTTTTTGACGAGGATGTGCTGTTTTTTCCGGCAAAGGATGTCCTGTTCTACCAGTCGGATCTGCGCGGAAATGCGCTGACACGGGAGCGGCTGGGTGTGCTGCAGGCGCTCCTTGCGGCAGACGGTACGCAGGCGGACAAGGGCGTAACGGTCATCACGACCTATGATGCGCTGATGAACCATATGAGCGCGCCGGAGCGTTTTTCGGCGGCAGTGCGTGAATTTGCGGTCGGAGACACGCTGGATGTGCAGGCATTGGGACGTGAGCTGGTGGCGATGGGCTATGAGCGGGAATATCAGACCACTGCGGCAGGTCAGTTTGCGGTGCGCGGCGGTATCATTGACATTTACCCGATGACGGCAGAGCAGCCGTACCGGATCGAGCTGTGGGGTGATGAGATCGATTCGATCCGCGTCTTTGACGCGGAGAGCCAGCGATCCTTGGAGGACGGCATCGAGGAAGCCTTTACACTCGCACCGGCGAGCGAATGGGTGCTCTCGCAGGCAGACATTGACGCAGGACTTGCGGCAGTGAAACGCGAGGCAGAGCAGACAGAAAAAGCATTTAGAAGCCAAATGAAAACTGAGGAAGCGGCAAGAATCAGAACGATAGCGGCGAATCTGGAGGAGGAGCTGACCGAACTTGGTGGAACGGCGAATCTGGACTCGTTCCTTGGATATTTTGCGGGAGAGCCGGTGTCGCTGCTGGATTATATCGACCGCGAGCGGACGATCTGTTTTCTGGATGAACCGGCGCGCCTGCTGGAGCAGGGACGCAGCGTGGAAGCCGAGTTCCGCGAGAGTATGGAGCAGCGGATGGAAAAGGGCTACATCCTGCCGTCGCAGGCGGATGCGCTTTATCCCGCGGCAGATGTGATGGGAAAGCTGATGCAGTACCGCTGTATCACGCTGTCTGCGCTGGAGCAGCGTGTCGCGCAGATCAAGCCGTGTGCACAGTATCAGATCAGCACGCGCACGGTCAGCGCGTACAACAGCAGCTTTGAGCTGCTCGTCAAGGATCTGAAACGATACAAGAAAAATAAATTCAAGATTATACTTTTGTCCGGCTCGCGCACGCGCGCACAGCGTCTGGCAGAGGATCTGATGAATGAGGGCGTGAGCTGCTTTTTTACACAGGATCCGGAGCATGAGCTGTCGGCGGGCGAGGTCATGGTGATGTACGGCAAGGTGCGGCGCGGCTATGAGTATCCGATGCTGTCCTTTGCGGTGATCACGGAGAGTGACATTTTTGGCGCGGAAAAGAAAAAGAAGAAAAAGTATAAGCGTTACGAGGGTGAGCACATCCAGAGCTTTGCCGAGCTGCATGTCGGTGATTATGTCGTGCACGAAAATCACGGACTCGGCATCTATCAGGGCATTGAAAAGATGGAGGTCGGCGGCACGACCAAGGATTATATGAAGATCACCTATGCGAAAGGCTCGAATCTCTACATCCTCGCGACGCAGCTCGATCTGATCCAGAAGTATGCTGGCAGCGATGCCAAAAAGCCGAAGCTGAACACGCTTGGCACGCAGGAGTGGAGCCGCACGCGCGCGCGCGTGCAGGGCGCGGTGCAGGAGATCGCAAAGGAGCTGGTCGAACTGTACGCCGTGCGCCAGCAGCAGGAGGGCTACGTTTACGGACCGGATACGGTGTGGCAGCGGGAGTTCGAGGAGATGTTTCCGTTTGAGGAGACCGAGGATCAGGTGAACGCGATCGAGGAGACCAAGCGCGACATGGAGAGCACCAAGATCATGGATCGGCTGATCTGCGGCGATGTCGGCTACGGCAAAACGGAGATCGCGATCCGTGCGGCGTTCAAGGCGGTGCAGGAGGGCAAGCAGGTCGTGTATCTCGTGCCGACGACGATATTGGCACAGCAGCATTACAATACCTTCGCGCAGCGCATGAAGGATTTTCCGGTGACGGTGGATCTGCTCTGCCGCTTTCGGAGCGCCGCCCAGCAGCGGCATACGATCGCGGAGCTGAAAAAGGGCATGGTGGACATCGTGATCGGCACACACCGCGTGCTGTCGAAGGATGTATCGTTCAAGGATCTTGGACTCCTTATCATTGATGAGGAGCAGCGCTTCGGCGTGACGCACAAGGAAAAGATCAAGCAGATGAAAAAAAACATCGACGTGCTGACGCTGACGGCAACGCCGATCCCGCGAACCCTGCATATGAGTCTGATCGGGATCCGAGACATGAGCGTGCTGGAGGAGCCGCCGATGGATCGACTGCCGATCCAGACCTATGTCATGGAATACAATGAGGAGCTGGTGCGTGAAGCGATCGCGCGTGAGCTGGCGCGCGGCGGACAGGTCTACTACGTCTTTAACCGCGTGAACCAGATCGCAGATGTCGCCGGACGCATCGCACAGCTCGTGCCGGACGCAGCCGTCGCCTATGCGCACGGTCAGATGAAGGAGCAGGAGCTGGAACAGATCATGTATCAGTTCATCAACGGAGATATTGATGTACTGGTGTCTACGACAATTATTGAAACGGGACTTGATATTTCAAATGTCAATACGATGATCATACAGGATGCGGACAACATGGGATTGTCGCAGTTGTATCAGCTTCGCGGCAGGGTCGGCCGCAGCAACCGCACGGCATATGCATTTTTCATGTACCGCAGGGACAAGATGCTAAAGGAGGTTGCAGAAAAGCGTCTGGCTGCCATCCGCGAGTATACGGATCTCGGCAGCGGCTTCAAGATCGCGATGCGTGACCTTGAGATCCGCGGCGCGGGCAATCTGCTCGGCGCGCAGCAGCACGGACATATGGAGGCGGTCGGCTATGATCTCTACTGTAAGATGCTGAACGAAGCCGTAAAGCAGCAGAAGGGCGAGGTTTTGCAGGCGCAGTTTGAAACGACGCTGGACATCGAGGTGGATGCCTACATTCCCGCATCGTATATCCCGAATGAATATCAGAAGCTCAATATTTACAAGCGGATCGCGGGCGTTCAGACGAACGAGCAGAGCGATGAAATGCTGGATGAGCTGATCGACCGTTTCGGCGAGCCGCCGCGCGCCGTGCAGAATCTGCTTATGATCGCAAGGCAGAAGGCGCGTGCACATCGCGTTTATGTCACGGAGATCACGCAGAAGGGCGAAGCGCTGCGATTTGTACTGTATGAAAAAGCACCGGCAGAACCGGCGCAGATCCCGCAGCTTGTGGATCGCTTCGGGGGCGCGCTCATTTTTGTTCCGGATAAGCAGGCACCGTCCTTTCTATATAAAATGAACTACAACAGCCGCCAGAAAACGAAAAGTCCGCTGGAGGCAGTCGCGTTCGTATTAGAGGAGCTGACGGGACTGTACCCGAACCTGTATCTGGATGCGGAATGAACCCCGCACATGACCCAAGCCGTAACAGTTCAGCTCATGGCTGAACTGTTCTGTGAAAAAACCGTGAAAAACTTGCGCTTTGCCGGCGCGGGTCGTATAATCGAATAAAAACCGTACCGGATCCGGCAGCAGGTCTGCGGGTATCGCGGAACGGTGCGCAGGAGGAAATAAAAAATGAAGTTAAAAAAAGTAACAATGCTGCTTCTCGCCGGTGTGATGGCGGCAGGACTGGCACTGACCGGCTGCGGGGCAGATCCCGATGCAGCGGCGGCGACCGTCAATGAAACGCCGATCTCACTCGGACTGGCAAATTTCGCTGCACAGTGCACGGCGGTCGAGTATGATACCTACTATATGTCCTATTTCGGCGAAGATATGTGGACACGAGAGACCGGCGACGACGGAACGACGATGACTGACAGCGTCAAAAAGACCACACTCGAAACGCTGGAGGAGTATTATCTTTTAGAGGAGCATATGGATGATTACGGTGTGGAGCTGACAGCGGAGGATCAGGACGCGATCAACGCAGCGGCAGCCGATTTTATGTCCGACAACACCGATGAAGCGCTGAAGGCGATGGGAGCGGATGAGGACATTGTCCGCGAGTATCTGTGGCTGAACACGATCCGCCAGAAAATGTATGATGCGATCGTGGCAGATACAGACACGAACGTATCCGACGAGGAATGTGCGCAGAAAACGTTCAGCTATGTGCGCGTGAGCAAGCAGGCATCAGGCGATGATTCGGAGGAAAAGACCGAGGAGGAAGCAGCAGCCGAAGCAAAGGAAAAGGCAGAAAAGATCCTTGCCGCGGCAAAGACCGGAAGCAGCGAGGATCCGTTAAAGACGGCGGCAGAGGATAACGAAGCCAATACGTCTACCTGTTCATACGGCAGCGGAGATCTCAGCGAGGAGGACAACTCCACCTACCTTGAGCTTGAGGTGCTGCAGGCGGCAGATGCGCTTGCAGACGGCGAGTATGCGGCAGAGCCGTTAGAGACCGACGGATATTATTACGTGCTCCGCATGGATGATACGGATGATTCCGAGGCGGCAGAGCGCGAGCGCGCGTCTATCATTTCAGACCGGCAGACGGCGCTGTATCAGGATACGGTGAACGGCTACAAGGAGAGCGCACAGTGGTCTGTGGATGAGGATGTATGGAAAAGCGTAAACTTTGACACACTATTCACAAAGACACATACCGACAGCGCTACGCAGACGGATACCAATACAGACTCCGATGCGGCTGCCGATAACGGAACGGATACCGACGACGCGGCTGAGGAATAACGAACGCGAGAAATTAAATCGTGATAAAATAAAAAACGACATAAAAAGACAAAAGGATCAGGGATCGCAAGATTCCTGATTCTTTTCGGAGAATAGAAATGAAACGATTACTGATCTATCTGAAGGATTATAAGAAAGAGAGCGTGATAGCCCCTGCATTCAAGATGTTGGAGGCATTATTCGACCTATTTGTGCCGCTTGTCGTGGCATCTATCATCAACAATGGCATCAAGAACGGGGACAAGACCTATGTCTGTCAGATGTGCGGCGTGCTCATCCTGCTGGCGGTGGTCGGACTGGCCTGCGCGGTCTGTGCACAGTATTTTGCGGCAAAGGCGGCAGTCGGCTTCGCGGCACGCCTGCGTCATGCACTGTTTTCACACATCCAGTCCTTTTCCTTTACGGAGCTGGATGTGCAGGGTACGTCCGCGCTGATGAACCGCATGACGAGCGATGTCAATCAGTTGCAGAACGGTGTCAATATGGCACTGCGGCTGCTGCTCCGTTCGCCGTTCATCGTATTCGGCGCGATGATCCTCGCCTTTACGGTCAATTCCGATGCGGCGATCGTATTTGTGGTCGTGATACCGGTGCTCTTTCTCATCGTGTTCGGCATCATCTGTGCGACGCTTCCGCTGTACCGGCGTGTACAGGAGCGGCTGGATCAGGTGCTGCGGCGTACCCGTGAAAATCTGACCGGTGTTCGCGTGATCCGTGCCTTTCATAAGGAGGAGCAGGAGATCCGCGATTTCCGCGGGGAAAACGAAACACTGCGCCGTCAGCAGATGTTCGTCGGAAAGATCTCTGCGCTGATGAACCCGCTGACCTATGTGGTGATCAATCTCGGTATCATCGCACTGCTCGCAAACGGCGGACAGATGGTATCGGTCGGCGCGCTGGAGCAGGGTGATGTGGTGGCACTGCTCGATTATATGTCGCAGATACTTGTGGAGCTGGTGAAGCTCGCGAACATGATCGTCCTGCTGACGCGTGCGATGGCGAGCGGCAGGCGTGTTGCGGCTGTTCTGGAGGTCGAGCCTTCGATGGAATATCAGACGGCGGCAGAGCTGATCCCGCCCGCAGATACCGACGAAGCCGTGCGTTTTTCCAATGTCGGACTGACCTATGCGGGAGCAGGTGACGCGGCGCTGGAGGGACTGAGCTTTTCCGTGAAAAAGGGGCAGACCGTCGGCATCATCGGTGGCACCGGCTCTGGAAAAACCTCGCTCGTCAATCTGATCTCACGGTTTTATGACGCGACGGAGGGAACGGTGTATCTCGACGGCAGGCCGGTGGGCGCATATACAAAGGAGCAGCTTCGTGAAAAGGTCGGTGTCGTTTTGCAGAGATCCGTGCTGTTCCGCGGTACGATCCGCGAAAATCTCTGTTGGGGCAGACCGGATGCGACGGATGAGGAGCTGTGGCAGGCGCTGACGATCGCACAGGCATGTGAGGTCGTTTCCGGCAAGGAGCATGGGCTGGATGAAATGGTCGAGCAGGGCGGCAGAAACTTTTCCGGCGGACAGCGTCAGCGGCTGGCGATCGCACGCACGCTCGTCGGACAGCGGGAGATCCTTATTTTGGATGACAGCGCATCCGCACTCGATTATGCGACGGATGCAGGGCTTCGTCGGGCGATCGCAGGGCTTTCGCCGAAGCCGACCGTATTCATCGTTTCTCAACGAGCGGCTTCGATATTACATGCAGATTTAATAATTGTTATGGACGATGGAAGGATCGTCGGACAGGGAACACACGAGGAATTGCTCCGTAGCTGTGCGGTCTATCAGGAGATCTATGATTCCCAGTTTGATGACCGCGATCCGTCGGCGAAAGGAGGTGCGCAGGGCGTATGAGTAAGAAAGACAGCTTCAAATGGAACACGGTAAAGAAGGTGCTGCGCTATGTCGGCGGCTATTGGTATTATCTCGTGGCGAGCATCCTGCTCGCACTTGCGGTCGTCGTGCTGACGCTCTGGGTTCCCTTGCTGAGTGGTGACGCAATAGACTGTATTTTGGGAAAAGGAGCGGTGGATTTTGCCGCTTTAACGAATGTTCTGCGGAAAATCGCGGCGGTGATCGTCTGCAACAGCATTGCGCAGTGGGCGATGGCGCGGTGCAATAACCGGCTGACATACAGCGTGACGCGCGACATTCGCGATGACGCGGCAGAGCGGCTGCAGCATTTACCGCTCAAATATCTGGACGGACACTCGGTCGGTGATATTACAAGCCGGATGATCGCAGATGTCGATCAGTTTGCGGACGGACTGCTGCTTGGCTTTACACAGTTGTTTACCGGTGTGATCACCATATTCGGAACGCTCATTTTCATGCTGCGTGTGGACGCAGGCATCGCACTGGTCGTGATCGTGGTGACACCGCTCTCCCTTTTTACGGCGAGCTTTATTGCCAAAAAGACCTATCACATGTTTCAGGAGCAGGCAAATATCCGCGGCGAGCAGACGGCATATATCGACGAGATGATCCAGCATCAGAAGGTCGTGCAGTGCTACGGGCACGAGGCGGCGGCGCAGGAACGCTTTGATGAGATCAACGACCGGCTGGAGGTCTGCTCCCGACGCGCGGTCTTTTTCTCCTCGCTGACCAATCCGAGCACGCGTTTTGTCAATAATATCGTCTATGCGGCGGTGGCGGCGTTCGGTGCGGTCTCTGCGATCAACGGCAATCTGACAGTCGGTCAGTTGTCCTGCTTTTTGAATTACGCGAGCCAGTATACGAAGCCGTTCAATGAGATCTCCGGCGTGGTGACGGAGTTGCAGAATGCGATCGCGTGTGCGGCGCGTGTGTTTGAGCTGATGGAGGAGCCGGTAGAGCTGCCCGATGCAGAAAATGCCGTCGTGCTCTCTGATGTCAGCGGACGCGTGGAGCTGTCGGATGTTTCTTTTTCCTATAAGAAGGAACAGCGGCTGATCGAGCATCTGAACCTGTGCGCCGAGAGCGGACAGCGTATCGCGATCGTCGGACCGACCGGCTGCGGCAAAACGACGCTGATCAACCTGCTGATGCGGTTTTATGATGTGAATGACGGCGCGATCTGCGTGGACGGTTCGGATATCCGAACGGTGACGCGCGAGAGCCTGCGTGAAAATTACGGTATGGTGCTGCAGGAAACGTGGCTGCACTCCGGAACGATCCGCGAGAATATCTGCATGGGTAAGCCGGATGCGACCGAGGAGGAAATGATCGCCGCGGCAAAGGCGAGTCATTGTCACAGCTTTATCCGACGGCTGCCGCAGGGCTACGATACGCCGATGGGTGAGGACGGCGGCGGGCTGTCGCAGGGCCAGAAGCAGCTTTTATGCATCGCACGCGTCATGCTGTGCCTGCCGCCCATGCTGATCCTCGACGAAGCGACCAGCTCGATCGACACGCGCACGGAGCGAAAGATCCAGAACGCGTTTGCAACGATGATGAAGGGCAGGACGAGCTTTATCGTGGCGCACCGTCTGTCAACGATCCGAAATGCAGACGTGATCCT
>CAZERX010000046.1:0-12211 GCA_964515045.1 uncultured Eubacterium sp. | reverse complement strand
TTTGCCATTGCAGCCAGACGGATGATGCCGGTCGTGGTCTCCTCACAGCCGCCGATCACATATTGCAGACGGTCGCGCATGGTCGTATGCAGCATATTGACGAGATCACCGCCATCGTCGATGATGATGTTGCAGTTGTGCTCCAGCACGCGCGTGATGTGATGCGTGTATTCCTCCTCGGTCGATCCGTACCATGCATAGACGTTCAGACCGGCTTTAACGAGAGCAGCGGCGACATCGTCCTGCGTGGAGAGCGGATTGCTTCCGGTGATGTACATTTCGGCACCGCCTGCGGCGAGCACCTTGCAAAGATATGCGGTTTTTGCTTCTAAATGAATGGAAAGTGCGATGCGGATGCCTGCAAACGGCAGCTCCTTAGAAAAATCCTCCTCCAGAGAGCGAAGCAGCGGGCAATTTTTTCGCACCCAGCCGATCTTGTGCTCGCCGGATGCGGCGAGACTGATATCGCGAATTTCGTAGCTCATAGATGTTCCTCCTGCGTGAATTATCATTCTGCAATCATTCTATTCGATTTTCTATGGAAATGCAATGTGTTTTTTGGTATGCTATAAGGAGGAATGAAAAGGACAGGTGTCAGAGGATGAGGAAAAAAATGAAAGATCAGATGAGAAAAAGTCATATCGGAAGGCAGAGCAGTATACGGCTCTGTGTGGCTGCGCTCCTTTGTGCGGCGGCGGTGTCCGTGACCGGCTGTGGTACGGATCGGACAGAGGAAGCACTCGCTTACCGAAAGATCGGCATCAACGAGATGGAAAAGGGCAATTATGAAAAGGCAGTGGACAGCTTTCAGCAGGCACTCGATCAGTCCAAGGGACAGATCCGTAATCTTGAGCTGGATATCTGCATGAATAAAGCGGAAGCACTGTACCGGAACGGACAGACAGCAGATGCCATCGCGGTCTGCGATGCCGTGCTGGATTATGATGATGGTTATGCAGATGCATACTATCTGCGCGGCAATCTGTATCTGCAGCAGGGTGATACGGCACATGCACTGACGGACTATGAGCAGGCGGCGGCACATGCGAAGGCGGATTATGAGGTGTACATCCAACTGTATCAGAATCTCGTGCGCGCGGGCAGAACGCAGGACGGGATCGCGTATCTCGACATGGCACTTGAGATCAGGGCGAAGGATCGGGAGCAGATGGCAGAGCGCGGGTATGTGTATTTTCTGAAAGGAGATTATGCAAGTGCAAAAGAACAGCTCCTGCAGGCAGTAGAGGCTGAGAAAAAGGAAGGCACGGACGATCGCGCAGAGCTGTATCTGGCACAGACGCTCGAACAGCTCGGTGATGAGGATGAGGCTGCAAAGTATTATAAGCTCTATGCACAGGATCACTCGGATGATCCCATCGTGCTTGAGGAGCTTGGAAACATGGCGATGGAAAAGCAGGATTACAAGGCTGCCTGTGAATATTATGAAAAGGGCTTAAAGACGGACGCTCCGTCGAATGAGCAGCTTCTGCGGCGCGGCAGGATCGCGGCGCTGGAGCAGATGTACGAGTTCGCGCAGGCGAAAGAGGAGATGGCACAGTATGTGCTCGATTATCCGGAGGATGAGCAGGCGGCGCGCGAGTATCTGTTTTTGAAAACGCGGACTGCGGTAGACGATCAGATCCGTGAGGAGCAGGCATAGGCAGCGGATGTGACAGGAAACTCTGAAAACTAGGGAGATCTGGACGAAAAAAGTCATAACGTAGGGCGCATACATTCATATGACCCAAAAAGATAACGTTGTTTTTATACGGAAAGGGAAAAACATGCATGAAAATAAACAACCGCAGGAGCGCGTGCTGCTGGTGGGTGTCTGTGAGCATGACGGTGACGACACGGCAGATTCTCTGAGCGAGCTGGCAGAGCTGGTGCAGACTGCCGGCGCAGTCGCAGTCGGAACGGTGATGCAGAAGCTGGAGCGGCGGCATCCGGCGACCTACATCGGCAGCGGCAAGGCCGCAGAGCTGCGGGAGCTTTTGATCGAAACCGAAGCGACCGGCATCGTCTGTGATGACGAGCTGTCACCGGCACAGATGCGCAATCTCGCAGATATGCTGGACACGAAGGTGATGGATCGCACGCTGGTGATCTTAGACATTTTCGCGGCGCGGGCGAATACGAGCGAGGGAAAAATACAGGTCGAGCTGGCACAGCTACGCTATGAAATGACGCGTCTGACCGGTTATGGACGCTCGATGTCGCGGCTGGGCGGCGGCATCGGAACGAGAGGCCCCGGTGAGAAAAAGCTTGAGATGGACAGACGGCTGATCGGCAATCGGATCTCACAGCTCAAGCGCGAGCTTGCCGAGGTACAGCAGCACCGTGAGGTCACGCGCGGCAGGCGCGTAAGGCAGCATCAGCCGGTTGCAGCGATCGTCGGCTACACGAATGCAGGCAAATCCACGCTGATGAACACACTGACCGATGCACGGGTACTGGAGCTGGACGCACTTTTTGCCACGCTCGATCCGACGACACGAAAGCTGACACTGTCCGGCAGTCAGGAGCTTTTGCTGACGGATACGGTCGGATTCATACGGAAGCTCCCGCATCATCTGATCGAGGCATTCCGTTCGACGTTAGAGGAGGCAAAGTACGCAGACTATATCATCCATGTAGTCGATGCGTCGAATCCGCAGATGGATAAGCAGATGTATATCGTTTATGAAACGCTGCAGAAGCTCGGCGTGGAAAATAAGCCGATCCTCACGCTGTTCAATAAGACGGATCTTTTGCCGGAGCAGCTCCCGCTGCATGATGCGCGTGCGGATGCAGTGCTCCGCATTTCCGCAAAGACCGGTGAGGGGCTGGATGTGGTGAAGCAGACGTTAGAGCAGATGCTGCGTGAAAATAAGATCTACATGGAGCGGCTCGTGCCGTATGCAGAATCCGCGATACTCGCGCGGATACGGACGGCGGGTGAGCTGATCAGCGAGGATTATCGCGCGGATGGGATCTATATACAGGCGTATGTGCCGCGGGCACTTTATCCGCTGGCGGCATTCGGAGAGGCTGCGTCGGATGCACGCTAAATCGTGGAAAGTCCGTTGCGGTTTTGTACCCTGTGTGGTACACTGGACACAGAGCTGGCAGAGGTTGTTACTGCATGGCAGAATAGGAGGACAAACATGTCACTGATGATTAAAGGCGGTCGCGTGCTGGATCCGGCGACCGGAAGGGATGAGGTAGCAGATATCTATATTGAGGACGGACTGGTACAAAAGATCGGTTCCGGTCTGAAAAAAAAGGCAGATGAAACGATCGATGCAGCCGGAAAATATGTCATGCCCGGTTTTGTCGATATGCATGTACATCTGCGTGACCCCGGACAGACAGATAAAGAAACGATAGAGACCGGAGCTGCGGCAGCGGCGAAGGGCGGTTATACAACGATCCTTGCGATGCCGAATACAAAGCCGGTCGTAGACAATGCGGATGTGCTGAGCTACGTGCTGAACAAGGGCAGGAGCGTGACACCGGTGCATGTCGATCAGGCAGGTGGGATCACAGCTGGCATGGAGGGTGAGCGTCTGGCGGATCTGGCCCGTATGGCGGAGCTTGGCACTATCGCGTTCAGCGAGGACGGACAGTCCGTGATGAGCAGTAAGCTGTGCTGGGAGGCAATGCATGTGCTGGCAAAGCTCGATCTGCCGTTTTTGGATCACTGCGAGGACAAGGCACTCGTGAATGGCGGCGTGATCAACGAGGATGCCAACTGTGAGCGTCTGGGTCTGCCCGGCATCCACAATACGGTTGAAAATATCATCGCAGCCCGCGATTATCTGCTGGCGACTGAGGCGGGCGCAAGACTGCATCTTTGCCACTGCTCGACGGCAGAGGTCGTAGATATGATGCGCACGGCAAAGCAGATCGGCAAGCCGCTGACCGGTGAGGTCTGCCCGCATCATTTTACACTGACCTCGGATGATATCCCTGATGTTCCCAAAATGCTGGAGCAGGGCGCACAGACACCGACCCTGTCTGCGAGTCCGGCGAACACGGAAGGACTGGAAATGGTCAATTACAAGATGAACCCGCCGCTCCGGACGGAGCGGGACAGACAGGCGCTGATCAAGGGTCTGCAGGACGGTTCGATCGACTGTATTTCCACGGATCACGCACCACACAGCGCGCAGGACAAGAATAAAGGCATGAAGGATGCGCCGTTCGGCATCGTCGGACTGGAGACGGCTGCTGCGCTGACTTACTCGGAGCTGGTCGATAAAAAGTATCTGACCCCTTTGCAGATGGCAGAGAAGATGAGTTATAATCCGGCAAAGATCCTGCGGCTCGATGCAGGTACGATCACGGAGGGCAAGGATGCGGATCTGGTGATCTTTGACCCGAAGTCTTCCTATACGATCGATAAAAATACGTTTGTGTCAAAGAGCCGGAACACACCGTTCCACGGCAGAAAGGTCAAGGGTCGCGTGGAAGCGACGCTGATCGGTGGCGAGGTGATCTACCGCTATAAGGAATAGACTGTCTGCGCAGGGCGTACAGTCAGAAACGAACGAAACAGGAGAAAAAGAATGACAGATATGTTTGTGATCGATACATTGATCGAAAAGATAAAAAAGACGAATGCACCCATCGTGGTCGGACTGGATCCGATGCTGTCCTATGTGCCGGAGCACATTCAGAAGGCAGCGTTTGAACAGTTCGGCGAGACACCGGAGGGCGCGGCAGAGGCGATCTGGCAGTACAATAAGGGGATCGTGGATGCCGTGTATGACCTGATCCCTGCGGTGAAGCCGCAGATCGCGATGTATGAGCAGTTCGGCATTGAGGGCATGAAGGCATTTCAGAAGACTGTGGATTACTGTCGGGAAAAAGGACTGGTGGTCATCGGCGATGTCAAGCGTGGTGATATTGGTTCGACCTCAGCCGCTTATGCGGTCGGACACCTTGGAAGGGTGCAGATCGGAAGCAAAAGCTACGCAACGTTCAATGAGGATTTTGCGACCGTTAATCCGTATCTTGGAACAGACGGTATCCAGCCGTTTGCCGATGTCTGCAAGGAGGAAAAAAAGGGCCTTTTTATACTCGTAAAGACCTCAAATCCGTCCAGCGGAGAATTTCAGGATCGGCTGATCGACGGCAGACCATTGTACGAATACGTTGGAGAAAAGGTCGCGCAGTGGGGCGCAGACTGTATGGGAACGAACGGTTACAGCTCCATCGGTGCCGTGGTCGGCGCGACGTATCCGGAGCAGGGCAGAGTGCTCCGTCAGATCATGCCGAAGTCCTTCATCCTCGTCCCCGGATATGGTGCGCAGGGCGGACAGGGCAAGGATCTCGTCCACTTCTTTCATAAGGACGGACTCGGAGCCATCGTCAATTCCTCACGCGGGATCATCGCAGCGTACAGACAGGAAAAATATAAGGATCAGGGCATCACACCGGAGGATTATGCAGATGCATCACGGCTTGCCGTGCAGGACATGATCGCAGACATCGCAGGTGCACTGGCAAACGCAGGAACAAAATAGGAGTCACAGATGACAGATAAGGTAATGGAGGATGCGATCATCATCCGGCAGGAGGAGATCGCGACAGAAGTATACAGTATGTGGATTCGGACGGAGCAGATCGCAGATCTCGCGCAGGCGGGACAATTTGTAGCGCTGTACTGCTCAGACGGCAGCCGTCTGTTGCCGCGCCCAATCAGTATTTGCGAGATCGACCGTGCGGATCATGCGATCCGTCTGGTCTATCGCGTGGCAGGAAAGGGTACGGAGGAATTTTCGGGCTATCACACCGGCGCACAGCTCCGTGTGGTCGGACCGCTCGGAAACGGCTATCCGAAAAAGAGCAAGCGTGCACTGCTGCTCGGCGGCGGCATCGGTGTTCCGCCGATCCTGCAGCTTGCAAAGGAGCTGGACTGTGAGAAAAGCATCGTGCTCGGTTATCGCGCGGAGCGTTTTCTTGAGGAGGAATTTCGTGCGCAGGGCGATGTATACATCGCGACCGAGGACGGAAGCTGCGGCACGCAGGGCAATGTCATGGATGCGATCCGTGAGAACGGTCTTGACGCAGAGATCATCTATGCGTGCGGGCCGATGCCGATGCTCCGGGCGGTGAAAGCCTTTGCAGCGGAGCACCGGATGGAGTGCTGGATCTCCCTTGAGGAGCGGATGGCGTGCGGGATCGGCGCGTGTCTTGGCTGTGTCTGCAAGACCACTGAAAAGGACGAGCATACGCATGTGCATAATAAACGCATCTGTACCGAGGGACCGGTATTTCGTGCAGAGGAGGTAGATATCTGATGAATACGAGTGTAAATGTTGCAGGTGTGACCTTCAAAAATCCGATCATGACGGCATCGGGCACGTTCGGCTCCGGTCAGGAGTACGCGCAGTTTGTAGATCTGAACCGTCTGGGCGGCGTTGTGACCAAGGGTGTCGCGAATGTGCCGTGGGAAGGCAATCCGACTCCGCGCATCGCCGAGGTGTACGGCGGTATGCTGAATGCGATCGGACTGCAGAATCCGGGAATTGACGTTTTTATCGAGCGGGACATCCCGTTTCTTGCAAAATATGACACGCGCATTGTCGTGAACGTGTGCGGCAGGAGTGAGGCTGACTATGTGGAGGTCGTCGAACGGCTTTCGGATCAGCCGGTGGATCTTTTGGAGATCAACATTTCCTGTCCGAATGTAAAGGAAGGCGGGATCGCGTTCGGACAGGATGCAAAGGCAGCCGCAGCCATCACCGCGGCAGTCAAGCGCGTGGCAAAACAGCCGGTCGTGATGAAGCTCAGCCCCAATGTCACGGACATAGCGTATATGGCGCAGGCAGTCGAGGCAGCCGGAGCGGATGCGGTATCGCTGATCAATACGTTGACCGGTATGAAAATAGACGTGAACCGGAGAAAATTCGTGCTGGCGAACAAGACCGGCGGTATGTCCGGCCCTGCGATCCATCCGATCGCCGTGCGTATGGTCTATCAGGTGGCGCAGGCTGTACAGATACCGATCATCGGAATGGGCGGCGTGATGACGGCGGAGGACGCGATCGAGCTGATGCTCGCCGGTGCGACCGCAGTATCGGTGGGTACGGCGAATTTCACCAATCCGCGCGCGACCGAGGATATCATAGACGGCATCAATACATATATGTCAGCACAGGGTATCAGCGACATCAACGAGCTGATCGGAGCGGTATCCTGACACAAAGGACAGACCTCTTTGCATACAATAACAAAAAATGCAAAGAGGTTTTTTATGAAAAAGAAATGGCTGGGCTGCCTTTTGGCAGCGGTACTGACTGCAACGGCGCTGTGCGGCTGCGCGTGCGGTTCAAAAAAAGCAGCGCATGCAGAAAACGGAAATGAAAGCACGAAGGTCGTACTGAACGAGGTCGCACACTCACTCTTTTATGCACCGCTCTATGTGGCGATCGAAAAGGGGTATTTCAGCGAGGAGGGCATCGAGCTGGAGCTGGTCACTGGCTTTGGCGCGGATAAGACCATGACGGCATTGCTCGCCGGTGATGCGGATATCGGATTTATGGGGCCGGAAGCGACCGTGTATACGAGCAATGAGGGTGCAGAGGATGCGATCGTAAACTTTGCACAGCTCACACAGCGCGCAGGCAATTTCCTCGTGGCAAGGGAAGCAGATGAGGCGTTCAGTTGGCAGAAATTAAAGGGAAAAAAGGTGCTCGGAGGGCGTGACGGCGGTATGCCGGAGATGGTATTTGAGTATATCTTAAAGAAAAACGGCATCGACCCCGAAACGGATGTAACGATCGATAAGAGCATTGATTTTGGTTCGACGGCGGCTGCATTTTCCGGCGGGCAGGGCGATTACAGCGTAGAATTTGAACCGAGCGCGACGGCACTCGAAGCTGAAGGCGGCGGTCATGTCGTGGCATCGCTTGGCGTGGACAGCGGTTATGTGCCGTACACCGCTTTTTCTGCGAAGGACAGCTATATGAAGGAGCATCCGCAGGTGATCCGCAGCTTTGTGCAGGCACTCCGGCGCGGCATGGAGGATGTGTACGGTCAGAGTGCGGAGGAAACGGCAAAGGTGATCGCGCCGCAGTTTCCGGATACGGACGAACAGACGATGGCTTCGATCATCGAGCGCTATGCCGGTCAGGACACGTGGAAAAAGGATCTGACCTTCGGGCAGGAGGGCTACGAGCTGCTGCTCGACATACTGGATGAAGCGGGTCAGCTCAGTGCGCGTCCGGCATATGAAACGCTCGTGACGACAACGTATGTCAGCGAATAAAAAAATATTTCGGGTTTTATTCTACAAGATATAGTAGTTACGGAAACGCGAACCTCTAATTGTTGTAAAACAACGTAGAAGTTCGCGCTTTTTCTGAAAACTGACGGACAATCCTGCACACGCAAAAAAAAATGACGGATTCTCCACATTGTAGTCGCAGCAGAATTGTGGTATGATGAAGATTAGATGAAAATCAGATAAAGATCAGATAAATCAACAGAGAAAAAAGAGGTAATAGTAATGATACGAGATATCATGGATCTGCATACGCACACCATTGCGAGCGGACATGCATACAGTACGATCCTAGAAATGGCACAGGCGGCAGAGGTGCACGACATAGAGCTGCTCGGCATTACGGAGCACGGTCCTGCGATGAAGGGAAGCTGTGACAGGATCTATTTTGAAAATCTGAAGGTGATCCCCCGCGAGCGCTACGGCGTGAAAATGCTGTTTGGCGTGGAAGCGAACGTGATCGACGAGAACGGTACGTTAGATCTGCCGGACGAGCTTTTGGCACGGATGGATCTTTGCGTGGCGAGCCTGCATATCCCGTGTTTTCCGCCGCAGGGCAGGGAGGAGAATACCCGCGCATATCTCGACGTGATGAAAAATCCGTATGTCAATATCATCGGCCATCCCGATGATCCCAGATACCCGATCGACCTTCGAGCCGTGGTGGAGGCAGCGAAGGAGCATCATGTGCTGCTCGAAATGAACAATTCCTCACTGGCACCGACGAGCTTCCGCAAGGCGACAGAGGAAGGCTATCTGGAATTTCTGGATCTGTGCAGGGAGTACGATCAGCCGATCATCATGGGAAGTGATGCGCATGTGGATATTGATGTCGGCAGTCACGGATATGTGACGGCACTGCTTGAAAAAGCACAGTTTCCGGAGCATCTGATCATGAATACGGACGTAGAAAAGGTAAAGCCGTACTTAAATTTTTATCACAGATAGAAAATAGTTTACTTTCGCACTTTCGTGTGTTAAAATCTAAAAGTGTGACGGTGTCACAACGGATGCTTGAAAAAGGAGTGCGGAGACATGAGTAAGGATATTCATACAGATGCGGTAAACCATTTGTTTGAGGCGGTTTTATGCTTACAGAACAAAGAGGAGTGCTATACATTTTTTGAGGATATTTGTACGATCAATGAGCTGCTGGCGCTGTCACAGCGCTTCGAGGTAGCACATATGCTGCGTGAGCAGAAAACATATCTGGACATTGCAGAAAAGACCGGAGCTTCGACCGCAACCATCAGTCGTGTAAACCGTTCGCTGAATTACGGAAATGACGGCTATGATCTGGTATTTTCGCGCATCGGGAAAAAAGAACCGTGATCAGCGGTACAGAGGCTGCGATGCATACACCGGTATATGAAATGAGCTTCAAAAAAGAATTTGCCTGTATGATGGGCGACTGCCCGAATACGTGCTGTAAGGGCTGGCGGATCTCGTTCGACGAGGAAACCTATCAGCGTTACCTCGCGGCGCGCGGAAGGAACGGTCTGCGTCTTAGAAGCTCGATCCAAAAGAAGGATGGGGAGGTCTGTTTTCGGACCTCCCTAAAATCATGCACATTTTACGAAAAAAGCGGCTTGTGCAATCTGCAGCGAACGCTCGGCACGGAGTATATGCCGCTCATTTGCAGGAAATATCCGCGCTTCTGGCAGAATTACGGCGCGTTCGCCGAGGAAGCGCTGTTTTTGTCCTGCCCGCAGGCGGCGCGTCTGTTTCTATCACATCTGGATACGCTCTATTATGTGCAGACCGGACGCTTTGCGGATTATGAACGGTGGGGAACGAATGATGACGGTGCGTATCTGGAGTGGCTTCGCGGACTGCGGGAGCAGATGCTTTTTATGCTGTCGGATCAGACACAGCCGCTGATGCAGGTATTGGCACGGCTCAATCTCATCATGCATGATGTTCAGGAGCAGCTTCTGCGAGGCGGAGACCTGCCGGATCTTACGAAGATTATGCACACGCATAAAGATTGCCGGTCGCTGCGGATCGATGTGTGCATCACAGACCGGATGATGACCGGTGGGTTTTATCACAGCCGTTTGAGACAGGTATCACCGCGGCTATATCATTTGTGCCGGCGATATTTTAAGCAGTTTGACCGGCTGACGGTGACGCAGGCACAGGAGCGTGCCGATGTGCTCCGAAGCCGTCTGTATGAGGAATATCCGTGGATGGACGCTGTGATGCGCGGATATGTGAGCTATCATCTGCAGATGTGTTTTCTGGAAGTATATGAGGATTACAGCTTTGTCCGGAAGATTGGCATGGGGATTATGCATATGCATATGTTAGAGCTTCTGACGGCGATTGATGCAGATGAAAAAAAGAGCCTGACCCAAGAGACACTGGCTGTGCTCATATCCGTGTATGAACGGCGGGGCAGGCATAATGCAGACGTTGCAGCGGGCATGTATGAAAGTCTGTATCCGGCGTTAGAGCCTAAGACTTTTTCTCCCGATCAAGGTCGATCATCTTTTCAATGATCATTTTTTTCAGAAAGGTGTCGAAGCTGAGCATACAGATGAGTGAGAAATTCTGCAGGGTTTCCCGATCCTCATCCGGTGCGTCCGCGAACATTTCCTTGCTGCGGTTGAATTTTTTGGTGATGTCCTTTGCGAGTACGGAGACCTCGTCCTTTTCCAGACTGAACACCTCGTTGTAGATATCCGTCAGGTTCATCGAATCCTCCTTGGAAAAATACTTTTCCGTCAGCGGATCTAAAATGTGGTGCAGATCGTTGATGCAGAGGATATTTTTGAAATAATAAATAAAGATCAGCAGGAGCATGTGCTCCTTGGAGTATTTTTTCTTATTCGGAGGCGGCAGCAGACCGTCCTTCGTGTAGTTATTGATCATGGTCTTGGTGAGCACCTTGTCGTCCTTGTAGCGCTTGGACGGCGCGAGATTGCTTTCCATAAAGGTTGTCACCTGATCCATGTACAGGTCAATGTCAGGAATGCTTTCCGGCTTGATATGGTTGACGCGTCCGAGACTGGCAAGGATGCTGTTTAACAGGTCTTTATCATCGATTGTCATATGTGTTACACTCCTTTACATGAAAATCTTTGATTCTATTATATAGTGTTAAAAACTAGATGACAACATTTTTCTTTTTCATCATGTAAAAATCACACACGTACTTGCGCTTTTTTTACAGAATCAGTAAAATAAAAGATGCATCATCCGGTATGGATGGGCGCGAATGAGAAAATACGAGGTCAGGAGACGGCTATGGCTACCTATGATACATTGAACAACGAACAATATGAGGCAGTGACGACCACAGAAGGAGCACTCCTTATCATCGCGGGCGCAGGCAGCGGAAAAACGCGCGTGCTGACGCATCGAACGGCATATCTGATCGAGGAAAAGGGCATCAATCCGTATAACATCATGGCGATCACGTTCACGAATAAGGCGGCGGCAGAGATGCGGGAGCGGATCGATCAGATGGTGGGCTTTGGAGCGGAGAGCATCTGGGTGACGACGTTCCATTCGACCTGCGTGCGGATCCTGCGGCGCTTTGCGGACCGCATCGGCTTCGATACGAGCTTCACCATTTATGACGCGGATGACCAGAAGCAGGTGATGAAGGATGTGTGCAGACGACTGGAGATCGACACGAAGCTCTATAAGGAAAAAATGTTCTTGAACGTGATCTCATCAGCCAAGGACAATCTGTGCGATCCGACGGAATTCGGGCTGAATGCGGCAGGCGATTATGCGAGACAGCGGCAGGCGCAGGTTTACCGCGAATATCAGGCAACACTCCGAAAAAATAATGCGATGGATTTTGACGATCTCATTATGAAAACGGTCGAGCTTCTGCGTGCGGATGTGGAGGTGCTGGGTTATTATCAGAGGCGTTTTCGGTATATCATGGTGGATGAGTATCAGGATACGAACACGGCGCAGTTTGAG
>CAZERX010000045.1:0-12225 GCA_964515045.1 uncultured Eubacterium sp. | reverse complement strand
AGACGGAGTCCGGTATTACCCCCAAGTTACGCAGGAGCGTCTGCCGGAGCTTCTGAATGACGGCTGTCCGTATCTGATCTTGGATCTCGGCAGCGGAGCGGAGGTGTGGCAGGAGTTCCTGCGCTGTGATCTGCGGTATCTTGTCGCTTCCCTCAGTCCGTGGCGCATCCGGCGTGCGGAGGAATTTATGACTGCGCACGGGTATATGCCCCGTGCGGACAAGAAGGATCAGAAACAAACAAATGATTTAACCGCGTTGCTTACGATTACGGGAAATCTGTACGAAAAAAGGACATTCCGACGCAGGTATCATGTGCCGGTGCGGACGATCCCCTTTATCGCTGATCCGTTTGCGCTGAAACGGGAGGAATTGTCGTTTTTTCAAGAATTGTTATTGTGATGGGAGGAACAGAAATGAAGCTGAGGACCAGACACAGACGGATGCTTTGTGCTGCGGCAGTCGGAGCACTGCTCGTCGGGATACCGTTTGCGGGCGTGCTCTGGCATGACAAAAGCAGCGCAGACCGGCTTCGCAGGGATCTGGAGTATTACGAACAGCTTCAGGAGCAGTACAGCTACACGAGTATTTATGTGCTGACGCGGGATGCGGTGGCTGGCGAGGAGCTGACCGGTGACATGTTCACGGAGCAGCGCGTGCAGTCCACGCAGGATCTGTCGGCAGTACAGACCATGGAGCAGGACGAGCTGACCGGCAGACGGCTCAAGGTCTCGCTCGCGAAAGGAGCGGCACTCAGCAGGGATGTTTTGTATGAGGGTGCACCGATCGCGGACGATGAACGGAGGGTTGAGCTGTCGGAGCTGTACCTGCCGCAGACTTTGAAGGAGGATGAGCTGGTGGATATCCGTATTTCGTTTCCGAGCGGCGAGGATTATCTTGTTGTCGGACAAAAGCGGGTCTACCGGATCATTCAAGACGATGCCGGAGAGGTATCCGCCCTGCAGCTCCGTTTTCGCGAGGAGGAGCTGCTGCGCTATCAGGCAGCATGTGTGGACGTGAGGACGTACCGCGACTGCCGTCTGTAT
Source organism: uncultured Eubacterium sp. (assembly GCA_964515045.1). Taxonomy (GTDB): domain Bacteria; phylum Bacillota; class Clostridia; order Lachnospirales; family Lachnospiraceae; genus W0P33-017. The sequence goes on along the minus strand of CAZERX010000045.1, from coordinate 11,181 downwards.
GCCGTGCAGTATACCGGCGAATTTCAGAATGCTGCGGAGGTTTTTTATCCGGTGAACCGGTCCGTGTATGAGCTGCTGCAGTGGGATCCGAATATCGGGGATCTCTATGTCGTGGCAGGTGAGGAGGAGCGGCGCAGAACGTTAGAATCGAATCTCAGTCGGTTTCTCAGTGAGGAGCCGACGGATGCCGTGCAGTCCGACGAGCCGCAGAATGCGACAGAGGAGCAGCCGCCGGAGGAGCCGATGACGCTGTACACCGGTCTGCCGGAGGAAACGTAGTTCACAAATGGGTTAAACGAAGCTCCTTTTGGAAAAGAGAGGGATGCACAATGGAAAACAGAGGTCAGCTATATGTGGAGCTGCAGTCGATGACGAGTCAGGGGATCCTGCTTTTTCTCGACGGCAGGCTAAGCTCTCCCGAATATGTGACGCACATGCTCTGTGAGGAGGATGGCAGCTACATGAGAGACTACATATATGATGAAGGGAAGGGGGTGCTGCGCGAGCTGCATTTTGACAGACTGAGCGAATGAACGCCGGTCTTATGAAAATTTGATGAAAATTTAATGTTTCAACAAAAGAACTTCAAAAGTGATCAAAAAACAAGTAAGAGTCATTCAAAAGCGATGATCGGACAAAAGAAGGGAAACTTTTGCCGGAAGCGGAGGAATTGAGAAAGACTTGTCAGAAACGTGTGTATTGGCGTGCGCCGTTTCTGTTTTTAACAGTGTGCTGACGGAAATAGTTTGCGTCAGCGGTAAGGTGTGTTATACTGTATGGGAAACCAGCGGGCGCATACTGCGCCCGCAGTAGCACATCGGGAGGTATTTACCATGAGAAGAAAAGCAGGACCTGTGATCGCAGCATTGCTGCTGGTCGCAGTGATCGTATTGATACTTATAATAGGAAAGAAGATCGAAAGCTACATTCCGTCTGATGAAGTAGAGGATCTGACGGAATACTATGCACTGGAGGAGCCGGAGGATGTCGCGATCATTCGGGATCAGGTGCTGATCGACGAGAAAGCGAAATGCTTTGAGGGAGCGGTCTATGTTTCACTGGATTATCTGAAGGACAGCTTAAATGACCGTTTTTATTGGGATGTAAATGAGAAGCTGCTGCGTTATACGACGGCAGAGGAGTCGGTCAGTGCATACGCAGGTGAGAATGAATATTACATCGGGAACGACGTGACGAAGGAGGATCATCCGATCGTGACGGAGGCAGAGGATACCGTATACGTTGCACTCGATTTTGTACAGGATTATACGGATCTTTACTACGAGATCTATACGGAGCCGTACCGCATCGTGCTGACGAGCGACTGGAGTCAGCTCGCAGGCACGACGACGATGAAAAAGGACACGCAGCTCCGCGTGAAGGGCGGGATCAAAAGCCCGATACTGACTGAGCCGAAAAAGGGAGACACCGTTCGGGTATTAGAGGTAATGGATACATGGAGTCGGGTCTGCACGACGGACGGCATCATCGGCTATGTGAAAAATAAAACACTCGCCGGCGGCGGAAAAGAGCTGGCAGAGGCAGTTGCTCCGGCACACAGCTACGGCGGCGAGCAGTTTTCACATCAGCTTCTGGATGAGCCGGTCTGCCTGCTGTGGCATCAGACGACGACGGCAGAGAGCAATGCGCGCATCGCGACGGTGCTCGCCAATGCACCAAGCGTGAACGTGATCTCGCCGACATGGTTTTATCTGGATGACAGCGAGGGCAATCTTGCCGATCGGGGCAGCAGGGATTATGTCAGCTATTGTCACAGTCAGGGCATCAAGGTCTGGGGTCTGTTCTCCAATCTGGAAAATAGTGATGCGGATTCCACGGAGGTGCTGACGCATACGACAAAGCGTGAGAATCTGGTCAATCAGATCATCGCAAAGGCGCTGAATTACAGTTTGGACGGTGTCAACGTGGATTTCGAGGCACTCAGCAGTGATGTGGGCGATGCATATATCCAGTTTATCCGTGAGCTGTCGCTCAAATGTGATGACAACGGACTGGTGCTGTCCGTGGACAATTATGTGCCGAGCGCGTATACGCAGTTTTACAACCGCGCGGAGCAGGCGAATTATGCGGATTATCTGATCGTGATGGCGTATGATGAGCATTATGCGGGCAGTGACGAGGGCAGCGTGTCATCCATCGGCTTTGTCAGAGACGGAGCGGAGGATACGCTGGAAGCAGGCGTTCCTGCAGAACAGCTCGTGCTCGGTCTGCCGTTCTACACCCGCATCTGGGCAGAAACACCGAAGGATGATGATGCGGATTCCGTTGAGGCGGCAGCCGATGATTATGTATCCTATGAGCTGTCCAGCGAGGCGGTGAGCATGGCAGAAGCACGCAGCCGCATCAATGCGAACGAGGCGGCGATCAGTTGGCTGGAGGACTGCGGACAGAACTATTCGCAGTATGAGAATGGCGGCATCACCTACAAGGTGTGGCTGGAGGACGCACAGTCCTTGGAGAAAAAGCTCGATGTTATGAAGGAAAATGAGCTGGCAGGCGCGGCATTCTGGAAGGCAGGCATGGAGACCGCCGATGTCTGGGAGACGATCAGCCGCTATTTGAACAACTAAAACATACCCTCTGTGTGACACACATAAAATAAATGGAGTATAGGTGTCATACGGAGGGTTTTTTATGGATCGGAAAACGGATCAGACGGGAAAGGCGCTGGAGCTTTTTATGGCTCTCGCCGTATTGCTTTTGGCAGGCATCCTCGGCAGACAGGGCGCAAGGCTCGTGAATGCGGCGGCATCTGATGTGTCGGACAGCCGTTACTGCGTGGTGATCGATGTCGGACACGGCGGCATCGACAGCGGCAAGGTCTCAGCGGGCGGTGTGCTCGAAAAGGACGTAAACCTCGTGATCGCAAAGAAGCTGGGCGCGCTGCTGCGGCAGGCGGATGTGGAGGTCGTCTATACGAGGGAGAGCGACTGCGGGCTGTATGACGACAGCGACAGCAATAAAAAGGTCGCGGATCTGCAGAACCGCTGTGCGCTCATTGAAAGGGTGCAGCCGGACTGCACGGTCAGCATCCATCAGAACAGCTATTCCTCGCCGGAGGTGCGCGGCGCGCAGGTGTTTTTTTATGGTCAGTCGGAGCAGGGTAGGGCGCTCGCCGAGTCGATCCAGCAGAGTCTGATCACGCGTGCGGATCCCGACAATCATCGCTCGGCCAAGGCGAATGATTCGTATTATCTGCTGAAACGCACGGTTTCACCAACGGTGATCGTCGAATGCGGTTTTCTGAGCTGTCCGCAGGAGGCGGAGCTGCTCGTTCAGAGTGACTATCAGAACCGGCTCGTGTGGGCGATCCATATGGGTGTCATGCAGTATCTGAATGCGAATGCGAACTGTTTGTAAAAAATACCTGTTTATGTTATACTAAAATTTATGGAAAAACAGACAGAAATCAGAAAAATTGATCCGCAGGCGATCGACATGCAGGCGATCCGCCGAGCGGGGGAGATCATAAAGAACGGAGGACTCGTTGCGTTCCCGACGGAGACCGTATACGGACTGGGCGGCGATGCGACGAACCCGCAGGCATCGCGGCGGATCTACGCGGCGAAGGGGCGACCGTCAGACAATCCGCTCATCGTGCACATTACAAATATGGAAGCGTTGGAGCAGATCGTGACGGAGGTGCCGCAGGAGGCATATCTGCTCGCGGAACGCTTCTGGGCGGGACCGCTCACGATGATATTCAATAAAAACGAACGGATCCCGTATGAAACGACCGGCGGCATGGATACCGTAGCCGTGCGGATGCCCTCAGACCCGATCGCGCGGGCGCTGATCGATGCGTCGGGCGGTTATATCGCCGCGCCGAGTGCGAATACGTCCGGCAGACCGAGTCCTACGCGCGCCGCGCATGTGGCGGAGGATCTGGGCGGAAGGATCGACATGATCTTAGACGGCGGGGAGGTCGGAATCGGACTGGAATCAACGATCGTGGATTTCACGGAGGACGTTCCGATGATCCTGCGCCCCGGATATATCACGTATGAAATGCTGAGCGAGGTGCTAGGTGAGGTGCGCGTGGATCCTGCGCTGATCGCGGCAGATTCTGACAAAAAGCCCAAGGCACCGGGTATGAAATACCGCCATTATGCGCCGAAGGCGGAGCTTCTTGTCGTGGAGGGCGAGACTGCGGCAGTTACGGCAGAGATCAACCGCCGGACAAAGGAACAGCTCGCTGCCGGACGTACGGTCGGCATCATTGCCACGGAGGAAACGAAGGACGCGTATGTTTGCGGCACGGTGCTCTGTATCGGTGCGCGCTCCGATGAGGAAGCGATCGCCCGCCATCTGTACGGCATCCTGCGTGAATTTGACGCGCGGGGCGTGGATAAGATCTATTCGGAGGGCTTTGCGGCTGCGGGCATCGGACAGGCGATCATGAACCGGCTGTTAAAGGCAGCAGGACATCAGGTATTGGAGGTGTAGCAGAATGTGGAACAGGATACTTTTTGTATGCAAGAGCGGAACCTGCCGCGCTCCGATGGCGGCTGCACTCCTGCAGGACTGTAATCTGAAGCGTGAGTACGAGATCGGATCACGCGGACTCGTGGTGCTTTTTCCGGAACCGCTCAATCAGAAAACGGAGGCGATCCTGATCAGTAACGGTATCAGCATGGAGGGCTATATGGCTCAGCAGCTCACGGCAGACGATGTGGATGAGCATACGCTGGTGCTCGTCATGGAGGAGCAGCACATCGCACCGGTACTCACGCTGATCGGAGAGGAACGGCGTGCGCAGGTACGCGTGCTCACGGCGATCGTCGGTGAGGAGCTGGAGATCATGGATCCTTATGGTGCGCCGCTGCCGTCCTACGGACTGTGCTTTGAATCACTCGCGAAAACGATCAAAAAGCTCGCTGTCTGGCTGAACGAACAGGAGGAAAACGCACATGAGTGACAAGAGAGACGATTATATCAGTTGGGATGAATATTTTATGGGAGTCGCGATGCTGTCCGGTATGCGCTCGAAGGATCCGAATACGCAGGTGGGAGCCTGCATCGTCAGCGAGGACAATAAGATCCTGTCGATGGGCTACAACGGTTTTCCGACCGGCTGCTCGGATGATGAGTTTCCGTGGACGCGGGAGGGCGATCCGCTGGAAAACAAGTATTTTTATTCCACCCACAGTGAGCTGAACGCGATCTTAAATTATCGCGGCGGCAGTCTGGAGGGCGCGAAGCTCTATGTGACGCTGTTCCCGTGCAATGAATGCGCCAAGGCGATCATCCAGAGCGGCATCCGCACGGTGGTCTACGACTGCGACAAATACGAGCATACACCGGCGGTCATCGCATCCAAGCGGATGATGAACGCGGCAGGTGTACGTTATTATAAATATACACCAACAAATAGACAGATTACGTTAAATGTATAGACATTTTTGCCAAAAAAATGCTATAATCAAGAGAATTGATGGATAAGCAGAATAAAAACAGAGAAGTCATTCAATCACTGGCGATGGTGACGCAGTTCGGTATCAATATGCTCGTTCCGATCCTTGCCTGCACGCTGTTTGGCGCGTGGCTCGGAGAAAAGGTGCATATTTCATGGCTGGCGATCCCTTTTTTTGCAATGGGTGCGCTGGCGGGTATGCGGAATGTATATATTTTCGCGCGCCGGATCTATCACCCTGCGCAGGATCAGACAGGAGAAAAGAATCAGGATGCTAAAAAGACTCAATGAAGCATTACCGGCTCTCATTCTGGGAATACTCATATATGGTGTACTCCTGCAGCTCGTCGGTGTCTGGCTGGTGGATGACCGGCTGCATTATTCCGTGGGGTTGTGGATCGGTATTGCGTGCGCACTCTTTATGGCGGTGCACATGGCGATATCCATCGAGGATGCGGTGAGCATCGGTACGGAGGACGGCGCGAAAAAAAAGGCGGTCGCCGGAGCCATGCTGCGCTACGTGGTCGTGCTCGCGGTTCTGCTCGTAACCTTTTATTTTGAGCTTGGAATGGTATTGCCGGCACTGCTTGGAGTGCTCGGACTGAAAATATCTGCATATCTGCAGCCGCTGTTTCGCCGACTGCAACAAAGGAGGTGATAGCTTGTATGGTATTCTGATGGCAGGCAATGCAGAGGTGGACTTTATGATCCACGGTCTGTTTTCCTATGAGATATTCGGACAGACGGTGTGGATCACGACCTCGCATATGTGTATCCTGCTCGTTATGCTGCTGCTTCTGACGTTTGCGATCTTTGCAAACCGCAAGATCCGTCATGCGACGGAGGTTCCCGACACGTTCCAGTGCATCGTGGAGCTGGTCGTGGAGAAGCTGGACGGTATGGTCGAGAACACGATGGGACACAATGCCAAATATTTTGCGAACTATATCGGAACGATCTTTTGCTTTATCCTGCTCAGCAACATTTCCGGTCTGCTCGGACTGAGACCGCCGACGGCGGACTACGGAACGACACTGGCACTGGCGCTGATCACGTTCGGAACGATCACGTTCCAGAAATTCAAGCATCAGCATGTGTCCGGTGTGCTGAAGGGTCTGTGTGACCCGTGGCCGTTTTGGGCACCGATCAATCTGATCGGAGACTGCGCGGTTCCGGTATCGCTTTCACTGCGTCTGTTTGCCAATATTCTGTCGGGTGTGGTCATTGAGACGCTGGTGTACACACTGGTTTCCAAGTTCGCGCTCATCTGGCCGGCAGCACTGCATGTGTACTTCGATCTGTTCTCCGGAGCGATCCAGACATATGTATTCTGTATGCTGACCATGACTTATATCAATCAGGCGATCGAGGACGGAGACTACTAAATTTTTTTAAGAATCAGGAGGAAAACATCATGGAGAACTTTACAGGACAGGATTTTATTTACGGTTGTTCAGCAATCGGCGCAGGCTTGGCACTGATCGCAGGTATCGGTCCCGGTGTCGGACAGGGTATCGCAGCAGGACATGGTGCGGCAGCAGTCGGACGTAACCCCGGTGCAAAGGGTGACATCACATCTACGATGCTGCTCGGACAGGCAGTCGCAGAGACCACCGGTCTGTACGGTCTGGTCGTAGCACTGCTGCTCATGTTCGTAAAGCCGTTTACGAGATAGGCGCGTACCGGTATCAACATTACAATAAGGAGGTAACACTTCCCGATTATGGATAGACTATTTGATCTGGACATCCAGTTGGTGCATGATACGGTACTGCTCGCGATCGCGATCTTTTTCCTGTTCCTTGCGATGAGCTATCTGCTCTTTAATCCGGTGCGGCAGATGTTAGAGGATCGAAAGCTCAAGATCAAGACTGAGCTTGACGATGCCGCAGCCGACCGTGACGGCGCAGCCGCGCTGAAGGCAGAGTATGAGGAACGGCTGAAGCATGTCGAAAAGGAAGCTGAGGTCATTCTGTCGGAAGCCAGACAGAAGGCGCTCCGAAGCGAAGCAAAGATCGTGGAGGATGCGAAGGAGGAGGCTGCACGGATCGTTGCACGCGCCAAGGAAGAAGCAGAGCTTGAGAAAAAGCGCGTAGCCGACGAGATGAAGCAGGAGATGATCTCCGTAGCGGCGGCGATGGCGGCGAAGGTCATTTCGGCGAATATCGACGTTAGTATGCAGAACCAACTGATAGATGACACGATAAAGGAAATGGGTGATTCGACATGGCGAAGCTAGTATCGAAAACATACGGTGATGCATTGTTTGAATTAGCGTTGGAATCCGGCCGGTTGGATACATTTTTGGAGGAAACGGCAGCGGTGAAGTCCATTCTGGTGAGCAGACAGGAGTTAAGCCGTCTGATGAACCATCCAAAGATCTCAAAGGAAGAAAAAGTGGCGGCGCTTGAAGCCATTTTTAAGGGTCGTATCAGCGATGAGCTGATGGGACTTATGTGTATGCTGGTCGAAAAGGATCATTACAATGAGACCACAGCCGTGCTGGACTATTTTATCGGACAGGCGAAGGAATACAAGCATATCGGCACTGTCCATGTCACGACGGCGACAGACATCGGTGAGATCCAGAAAGCGAATCTGATAGAAAAGCTGCTGAAGATCACGGATTATGTAGAACTTGAAATGCATTATGAGACGGATCCGTCGCTCATCGGGGGCATGGTCATCCGTATCAAGGATCGGGTGGTAGACAGCAGCATTCAAAGCAGGCTGGAATCACTCAGCACGGAATTATCAAAAATACAGTTGAAAGTAGGTGAATGCGCTCCATGAATTTAAGACCAGAGGAAATCAGCTCCGTGATCAAGGAGCAGATCGCCCGCTACGCGTCCACGCTTGAGGTGGCAGATGTAGGTACTGTCATACAGGTGGCAGACGGGATCGCACGTATCCACGGGTTGGAAAATGCGATGCAGGGTGAGCTGTTGGAATTTCCGGGTGAAGTCTATGGAATGGTACTGAACCTTGAGGAAGATAACGTTGGTGCAGTTTTGCTCGGAGCAAATAAGAACATCAACGAGGGCGATACCGTAAAGACGACCGGACGCGTGGTAGAGGTACCCGTCGGAGACGCAATGATCGGACGTGTCGTTAATGCACTCGGACAGCCGATCGACGGCAAGGGACCGATCCAGACTGACAGATACCGCGAGATCGAGCGTGTGGCGAGCGGTGTCATTTCCAGAAAATCCGTAGACACGCCCTTACAGACCGGTATCAAGGCGATCGACTCCATGATCCCCATCGGTCGCGGACAGCGTGAGCTGATCATCGGAGACCGTCAGACCGGAAAGACCGCGATCGCGATCGACACCATCATCAATCAGAAGGGGCAGGGTGTGAAGTGTATCTATGTAGCCATCGGACAGAAGGCTTCTACGGTCGCTTCCATCGTAAAGACATTAGAGGAGTTCGGCGCGATGGCGTATACGACCGTCGTAGCTTCCACTGCCAGTGAGCTGGCACCGTTACAGTATATCGCACCGTATGCCGGATGCGCGATCGGTGAGGAATGGATGGAAAACGGAGAGGATGTGCTCGTCGTTTATGACGACCTCAGTAAGCACGCAACGGCTTACCGTACACTCTCCCTGCTGCTCCGCAGACCGCCGGGACGTGAGGCATATCCGGGTGACGTGTTCTATCTGCATTCGCGCCTTTTGGAGCGTGCGGCACGTCTTTCGGACAAGCTGGGCGGCGGTTCGCTGACGGCGCTGCCGATCATCGAGACGCAGGCAGGCGATGTATCTGCATACATCCCGACGAATGTTATTTCGATCACAGACGGACAGATCTATCTGGAAACAGAAATGTTCAATGCAGGTTTCCGTCCGGCGATCAATGCGGGACTTTCCGTTTCACGTGTCGGCGGCTCTGCACAGATCAAGGCGATGAAAAAGATCGCGGCACCGATCCGTACCGAGCTGGCACAGTATACCGAGCTTGCCGCATTCTCACAGTTCGGCTCAGAGCTTGACGATGCGACCAAGGAAACGCTGGCACAGGGTACGCGTCTGCAGGAAATGTTAAAGCAGCCGCAGTACAAGCCGATGCCGGTCGAGGATCAGGTCATTATGATCTATGCTGCGACCAAGCGCTACCTTCTGGATATCGCAGTGGACGATGTGCTGCGCTTTGAGCGTGAGCTGATCGAGCTTGTTTCCACAAAATATCCGGAGATCCAAGAGAGCATCCGCACGACGAAGGAAATGGATGCAGACACGGAACAGAAGCTGATCCGCGCGATCGAAGAATGCAAGAAAACTTTTAAGTAGAAATAAGGCGGTGACAAAATATGGCTTCGATGAGAGATATCAAGCGAAGAAAAAGCAGCATACAGAGTACGCAGCAGATCACAAAAGCCATGAAATTAGTTTCTACCGTAAAGCTGCAGAAGGCGAAGCTCCACGCAGAGGAGACAGATCCGTATTTTAACCATATGTATCAGACGGTGACTTCCATTCTGGCAAAGTCCGGCAATATCAGTCATCCGTATCTGACGCGCGGAGCATCGGATAAGATCGCCGTGGTCGTTATTACGTCAAACCGCGGTCTGGCGGGCGGCTACAATGCGAATGTGGCAAAGCTCATCACTGCCGATCAGGAGCTGCTCCCGAAGGAGCGCACGGAAATCTACTGTATCGGCGGCAAAGGTCGTGAGATCTTAGACCGGAGCGGCTATTTTATCAAAGAGGATCATTCGCAGATCATGGAAGCGCCCTCATATGAGGATGCGGCTGCCGTCTGCGCGCGTGTGCTGGACGCATTTGCTGCGGGGGAGATCGGCGAGATCTACCTCGCGTATACGCACTTCAAAAATACGGTCGTTCACGAGCCGAAGCTGATGAAGCTGCTTCCGGTAGAATTTTCCGATGAGGAGATCGCTGCCGCAGACGACCGTCTGCTGATGAATTATGAGCCGAACGTGGAGGAAGCGCTGGATCTGATCATCCCGAAATACGTTACGAGTATTTTTTATGGGGCATTGGTCGAGGCGCTCGCCAGCGAAAACGGCGCGCGTATGCAGGCGATGGATTCGGCGACCAGCAATGCGGAAGACATGATCAGTGATCTTTCTCTGAAATACAACCGTGCACGACAAGGCTCGATCACGCAGGAGCTGACCGAGATCATTGCCGGTGCGGAGGCGATCAGTTAAATATATTAGATAAAGGAGTGAAACAATGGCAGAAAATATAGGAAAGATCACTCAGATCATTGGTGCAGTCCTCGATATCAAATTTCCGGAGGGACACATTCCGGAGATCAATGAGGCGATCGAGATCACCCGAACGAATGGGGAGCGTCTTGTCGTGGAGGTTGCATCCCATCTGGGTGATGATACCGTAAAATGTATTGCCATGGGTCCGACGGACGGATTGGTGCGCGGCATGGATGCCAAAGCAACCGGCGCAGCCATCCGTGTACCGGTAGGTGAAAATACGCTGGGACGTATCTTTAACGTGCTCGGTGAGCCGATCGACGAGCAGCCTGCTCCGACGGATGTGGAATATATGCCGATCCACAGACCCGCTCCCAGCTTTGAGGAACAGGCGACCTCGTCCGAAATGTTAGAAACGGGTATCAAGGTCGTAGATCTGCTCTGCCCGTATCAGAAGGGCGGAAAGATCGGACTGTTCGGAGGCGCAGGAGTCGGAAAGACCGTGCTGATTCAGGAGCTGATCCACAATATCGCGACAGAGCACGGCGGATATTCCGTATTTACC
>CAZERX010000044.1:0-12538 GCA_964515045.1 uncultured Eubacterium sp. | reverse complement strand
GCTGTAGCTGGAATCTGCAGAGAACGGAAGGTCGATGCCGTGTGCCTTGCAGTAAGCGATCTCGGCTTCGCGGGAATCCATCTGCCACTTGTCGTCACGCCAAGGAGCAATGATCTTGATGTCGGGAGCAAGTGCCTTGATACCCAGCTCAAAGCGGATCTGGTCATTTCCTTTTCCGGTCGCACCGTGACAGATCGCAACAGCACCTTCTTTTCTGGCGATCTCAACGAGACGCTTGGCGATGCCGGGGCGTGCCATAGACGTACCGAGCAGATATTTGTGCTCATAGACCGCGCTTCCCATTACGCAGGGAACGATGTAGTCCTCGGCAAACTCGTCGGTGATATCCTCGATGTACAGCTTGGTCGCGCCGGAGAGCTTGGCACGCTCGTCCAGTCCGTCCAGCTCCTCCTCCTGACCGCAGTCGATGCAGCAGCAGATGACCTCATAATCGTAGGTCTCCTTCAGCCACGGAATGATGGCAGTCGTGTCCAATCCGCCGGAATAGGCGAGAATCACTTTGTCTTTCATATATGTTTCCTCCTGATCTGTATCGTTTATGTTTTTTCCACTGTCTACCATCATACATCAATTTTTCACGCAGTGCAACTGAAAAAATATGCAAAAACAATGCATAAAAACGATTTGATTTGCATAAATATTCATAAAATATGCAAAAATTTGTAAAAAGCTCTTTACGAATACAGGATTTCGTATTAGTATAGGAAAAGACGCGGCAGGGCAGTCTGGTCTGTCGGATGAAATGACGAAAGGTGTGTACATATTATGATAAAAGCAGGTATTATCGGTGCGACCGGTTATGCAGGAGCAGAGCTGGTGCGCATTTTGCTGAGACATAGAGAAGTAGAGATCAAATGGTACGGCTCACGCAGTTACGTGGATGAAAAATATGCGTCTGTTTACCGGAACATGTTTACGCTGGTGGAGGATTCGTGTCTGGATGACAATATACAGGCGCTTGCCGAGCAGGTGGATGTGATCTTTACCGCGACACCGCAGGGATATCTCGGCGGGATCTTGACCGAGGAGCTTTTGCAGAAAACGAGGTTTATCGACCTGAGTGCCGATTATCGGATCAAGGATGTGGCGACCTATGAAAAATGGTATAAGATCACGCATCAGTCTCCGGAGCTGATCGAACAGGCGGTATATGGTCTTTGTGAGATCAACCGCGGACTTGTGAGCGAACATACACGGCTGATCGCAAACCCCGGCTGCTATACGACCTGCTCCATCCTTACGGCTTATCCGCTCGTGAAGGAAGGTCTGATCGATCCGAATACGCTGATCGTTGATGCCAAGAGCGGCACCTCCGGCGCAGGACGGAGCGCAAAGGTGGCAAACCTGTTCTGTGAGGTCAATGAAAATATGAAGGCATACGGCGTTGCGACGCATCGTCATACGCCGGAGATCGAGGAGCAGCTCGGTTATGCGGCAGGCGAAGCCGTGACGATCAATTTTACCCCGCATCTGGTGCCGATGAACCGCGGGATCCTCGCGACGGAATATGCTTCACTCGTGAAAAAGGCAGACGGTACTTATCCGACGGAGGCTGAGATCCGCGCGGCTTATGAGAAATATTATGCAGATGAATACTTTGTGCGCGTACTGCCGAAGGGTGAGTGTCCGGAGACCAAGTGGGTCGAGGGCAGCAATTTCGTCGATGTGAATTTTGTTGTGGATGAGCGCACCGGACGCGTGATCATGATGGGTGCGCTGGATAATCTGGTGAAGGGCGCGGCTGGACAGGCAGTGCAGAACATGAACCTGATGTTTGGCTTTGACGAGAAAGAGGGACTGGAGCTGGTGCCCTGTTTCCCGTAAATGAAGGGAAAAGGCAATGAATGAGAAGATACAGATCCGTCCGATGACGGAGGCAGATTATGCAGATGTATACCGGCTGTGGACATCCATAGACGGCTTCGGCATCCGGAGCATAGACGATTCGGCAGAGGGTGTTTCGCGTTTTCTGCGGCGGAATCCGGACATGAGCATGGTCGCCGTGGACGGTGCGCGCGTGGTCGGTGCGATCCTTTGCGGACACGATGGCAGACGCGGATGCTTTTATCACGTGTGTGTGGACATCGCTTACCGGAAGCAGGGCATCGGAAAGGAAATGGCGGTCGCGTGCATGCGTGCCTTGCAGGCAGAGCAGATCAATAAGGTGAGTCTGATCGCATTTCGGAGCAATACGGTCGGCAACCGCTTTTGGCAGAGTGTCGGCTGGACATTCCGGGAGGATCTGAACTATTACGATTTTACACTCAATGAGGAGAATATCACGAATTTCGTGACTTTATAAAAGGAGAGCTTATGAAACAGATCGCAGGCGGTGTGACCGCGGCAAAGGGTTATCGGGCGGCAGCGACGGCTGCCGGTATCAAATATCAGGGCAGAACGGATATGGCGATGGTGTACAGTGAGGTGCCGGCTCAGGTGGCAGGCACGTTCACGACGAATGTATTCAAGGCATCGCCGGTCATCTGGGATCGGACGATCGTGAAGGAAAAAGGAGTGGCGCAGGCGATCGTCGTTAATTCCGGCATCGCAAATGCGTGTACCGGTGCGGAGGGCGACCGTTACTGTCAGTTGACGGCAGATGCGGCAGCGGAGGCACTCGGTATTGCTGCGGATTCGGTGCTGCTCGGCTCGACCGGAGTGATCGGAATGCAGCTCCCGATCGACAAAATGCAGGCAGGCGCAAGGGCGCTTGCGGCAGGGCTTGCAGAGGGCATCGAGGCAGGCACGGCGGCAGCGCAGGCGATCATGACGACGGATACGCATAAAAAAGAGATCGCATATACCTTTACGGTGGGCGGCAAAACGGCAACGATCGGCGGTATGGCGAAAGGCTCCGGCATGATCCATCCGAACATGTGCACGATGCTCGCGTATGTGACGACGGATGCAGCGATCTCACATGACATGCTGCAGCAGGCGCTCAGTGAGATCGTGCAGGATTCCTTCAATATGATATCCGTGGACGGTGATACGAGCACGAATGACACGCTGCTCGTGCTGGCGAACGGCATGGCGGGAAATGCGATGATCACGGCTGCAGGTGCAGATTATGACGCATTTTACGATGCGTTAAAGGAGGTCTGTGTCTGTCTGGCAAAGGAGATGGCTGCGGATGGTGAGGGTGCGACCAAGCTCGTAGAATCCATCGTCGAGGGTGCGGATACAAAGGAACACGCACGCAAGCTCGCGAAATCCGTGGTATGCTCCAGTCTGACCAAGGCGGCGATGTACGGCTGCGATGCCAACTGGGGCAGGGAGCTGTGCGCGCTCGGCTATTCCGGCGTGCAGTTTGACCCGATGAAGGTGGAGCTGTCATTCAAAAGCGGTGACAGAACGATGCTCATTTTTAAGGACGGCGCAGGCGTGGACTACAGTGAGGAGGAAGCGTCCGAGCTTTTGTCCAGCGATCATGTGCAGATCATTTCAAGGATGAACATGGGAACGGAGTGTGCGACTGCATGGGGCTGTGACCTTACCTATGATTATGTGAAGATCAACGCGGACTACCGCTCATAAGGAGGCAGAAAATGGAAAACATGGAAGATATCTTACAGAAAGCACAGGTGCTGGTGGAGGCACTTCCTTACATCCAGCGTTTTAACAGAAAGATCATTGTCGTAAAATACGGCGGCAGTGCGATGGTGGATGAGGAGCTGAAAAAAAGCGTCATTCAGGACGTGGTATTATTAAAGCTCGTCGGCTTTAAGCCGATCATCGTACACGGCGGCGGCAAGGAGATCAGCCGCTGGGTAGAAAAGGTCGGCATGGAGCCGCAGTTCATCAACGGTCTGCGTGTGACGGACGAGCCGACGATGGAGATCGCCGAGATGGTCTTAAATAAGGTCAACAAGTCACTCGTACAGATGGTGCAGCAGCTTGGCGTGCGGGGTGTCGGCATCACCGGAAAGGACGGCGGCCTTTTGAAGGTAAAGAAAAAGTATTCAAACGGTGAGGACATCGGTTATGTCGGAGAGATCACGGAGGTCGATCCCAAGATCTTATATGATCTGTTAGAAAAGGATTTTCTCCCGATCGTAGGACCGATCGGCATGGATGATCAGTACCAGTCCTATAACATCAATGCGGACGACGCGGCATGTGCGATCGCAAAGGCGCTTGGCGCGGAAAAGCTCGCATTTTTAACTGATATTGAGGGTGTATACAAGGATCCGAGTGATAAGAGCACGCTGATCTCAGAGCTGCATCTGTCCGAGGCACGAAAGCTCATTGAGGACGGTTATATCGGCGGCGGTATGCTGCCGAAGTTAAATAACTGCATTGATGCGATGGAGCAGGGTGTTTCACGCGTCCATATCTTAGACGGACGCATCGCGCACTGCCTGCTGCTGGAGATCTTTACCCATCGCGGCATCGGTACGGCATTTTCACAGGATGTGTAACGCGCAGGGCGTTTGGAAGGAGAAACATATGGGAAGCGAAAAAAAGGATGAACAGATCCGTCTGGCAGAGGATTCCCTGCTGCATGTGTATAACCGTTACCCGCTCGTTTTAGATCACGGCGACGGCGTATACTTATATGACACGGATGGAAAAAAATATCTCGATTTTGCGGCAGGGATCGCTGTGATGGCGTTCGGCTACAATGATCCGGAATACAACGATGCATTAAAGGCGCAGATCGACAAGCTGCTGCATACCTCAAACCTTTATTACAGTGTGCCGACGGCAACGGCGGCTGCGGCGCTGAAAAAGGCGAGCGGCATGGATCGCGTTTTTTTCACGAACAGCGGCGCGGAAGCGATCGAGGGCGCGATCAAGGCGGCAAAAAAGTATGCCTATACGCGTGACGGTCACAGCGGACATGAGATCATCGCCATGAACCATTCATTCCACGGACGCACGGTCGGTGCACTGTCCGTGACCGGAAACGAGCATTACAGAGAGCCGTTCGAGCCGCTGATGGCGGGCGTGCGCTATGCGGATTTCAACGATCTGGAGAGTGTCCGTGCACAGGTGACGGACAAGACCTGTGCGATCATCATGGAAACGATACAGGGCGAGGGCGGCATTTTCCCCGCAACAAAGGAATTTTTAGAAGGTGTGCGTGCGCTGTGCGATGAAAAGGATATCCTGCTCATCCTCGACGAGATCCAGTGCGGCATGGGACGCAGCGGTCACATGTTCGCATGGCAGGGCTATGGCGTACAGCCGGATATCATGACGAGTGCCAAGGCGCTCGGCTGCGGTGTGCCGGTCGGTGCATTCCTCATGACGGAGCGCGTGGCAGAAAAGTCGCTGCAGCCCGGTGATCACGGCACGACCTACGGCGGAAATCCGTTCGTCGGTGCGGCTGTGACAAAGGTACTGGAAAAGATGGAGCGCGACCGGATCACGGAGCATGTACAGGAGATCGGTGCATATCTGTCTGAAAAGTTAGACGAACTCGTTGAAAAATATGATTGTCTGACCGCGCATCGCGGTGTCGGACTGATACAGGGCATCGTCTGCACGAAAAAGGTGTCCGAGGTGTCCGCGAAGGCATTGGAGCACGGACTGATCGTCATTACGGCGGGCAGCGACGTACTTCGTCTGGTGCCGCCGCTTGTGATCGAAAAGGCGCATGTGGATGAGATGGTGGGCAAGCTGTCTGCCGCGCTGGATGCACTGGCATAAGACAAAACGCCGCATGGGAGGGTGATCCTTTCATGCGGCGTTTTATTTCATAGGAATTTCGTCGAAATCTGCGAGCGAGATTCTTTCTTAAAAAAGCCGGAACAAGGGTTGTAATCTTTGGGATTCTCCGCTAAAATAAAGGTATCGCTTTGAATGCTCTTGCCTGTGAAAAACAGCAAAGGAGCATGATCTATGAAAAATAACATAAGAAACCTAAAGATAAGAAAAACGCAGCAGCCGGATCGGTTGAGCGGCAGAGGAAAACGGATGGCAGCGGCAGCGGGCTGTCTGGCGCTGCTGTTTACTTTTTGCGGCTGTGGATCGGAGGATCGGCAGGAGGCATCCATGCTGGTGTTGACGGATACGGAGACTGAGATCGGAACTGAGGCTGAAACAGGCGATGCGTCGGGATCGGCGGCAGAGGATATTACGCAGGATACGATCGCGGTCTATGTCTGTGGTGCGGTACAGCACGCAGGGGTGTATGAGCTTCCGGCGGGCAGTCGTGTCCATGAGGCACTGGCTCTTGCGGGCGGACTGACGGAGGATGCCGCGCAGACGGCGGTCAATCAGGCAGAGCACCTGACAGACGGTCAGATGATCACGATACCGACCGCTGAGGAAGCGGAAACGGCAGCGGCAGCGCAGGCAGCCGAGGAGGATGGTCGGATCAATATCAACACGGCAGACGCAGAGGAGCTGAAAACACTGTCTGGCATCGGGGATGCAAAGGCGCGCAGCATCATTGCGTACCGTGAAAAGAACGGCGCATTTCATACGATCGATGAGATCAAAAACATTGAGGGGATCAAGGAAGGCGTTTTTGCAAAGCTGCAGGATCATATAAAAGTAGAATGAGCAGGTGCCGGATAACGGCACGGATGAGGTGGATAATGGCAAAAAAAGTGCTTGTGGTAGATGATGAAAAGCTGATCGTAAAGGGTATCCGTTTTTCACTGGAGCAGGATGGCATGGAGGTGGAGTGTGCCTATGACGGCGAGGAGGCGCTGCGTCTGGCGACGGAGCACGCTTACGATATGATCCTTTTAGACCTGATGCTCCCGAAAATGGACGGCTTCGAGGTCTGTCAGCGTATCCGTGATTTTTCGGATGTGCCGATCGTTATGCTGACGGCGAAGGGTGATGATATGGACAAGATCCTCGGACTGGAATACGGCGCGGATGATTATATCACAAAGCCCTTCAATATCCTTGAGGTGAAAGCGCGGATCAAGGCGATCATGCGCCGCACCGGCACGCGGCAGGAAGCGCAGACACCGGTGCGTGTCATAGAAAATGGTGATCTGAAGCTTGATCTGGACAGCCGCAGGCTCTTTATCCTCGGTCGTGAGGTCAATCTGACGGCACGTGAATTTGAGCTGCTGGAGCTTTTTGTCACGAACCAGAACAAGGTGTTCAGCCGAGAAAAGCTGCTGGAGCTTGTGTGGGGCGCGGATTATCCGGGGGATGTGCGTACCGTGGACGTGCATGTGCGCCGCCTGCGTGAAAAGATCGAGGTGAACCCCAGCGAGCCGAAGTATGTGCATACCAAGTGGGGTGTAGGCTATTATTACCGTGGATAAGGATCAGGTTTTATGAAATCAAAAAAGAAGCTGCGCTACTTTTTCAAAAGTCTGCGTGTGCGTTTAGTGATCGTTTTTATTATATTTGGGATGCTGCCGTGCTTTGCCGTGCAGATCGGTCTGCTGCGCGGTTATGAGACCCGCGCGGTAACGAACCGCAGCATCGACATTCTCAGTCAGGCAAAGATCCTTGCCGATCAGATCGCAAATAACGGTTATCTGGAAAATGTGTCCAACGAATCCATCAATTCGCGCGTGGAGCTGCTGTGTAATATTTATGACGGCAGGATCCTCGTGATCGACAATACGTTCCACATCATCAAGGATACCTACGACCTTGACACGTCAAAGATCATCATTTCAGAGGAAGTGACGACGAGCTTTCAGGGAAAGGATTCCAGTAAATACGATGCGGTCAACCGCTATATCCAGTTGACGATGCCGATCCGCGATGCCGAAACACAGGAGATCTTAGGCGTGCTGCTGGTCAGCGTGTCTACGGATAACGTGCGCGACTCGCTCACCTATCTGAAAAATATCTCGCTCATCATCCAGTTGTCGCTGGCGATCGTGCTCGTGATCGCATCGCTCATCGCATCCAGTCATCTGGCGCGGCCGTTCGGAAAAATGACGCGTTCCATCGAGGCGATGCAGATTGGATATGGCGATGATATGCTGATGATCGATGATTATTCTGAGACGGAGGAGATCTCAGAGAATATCAACGCGCTGTTAAAGAGCATGAAGGTGCTCGACGAGTCCAGACAGGAATTCGTGTCCAACGTGTCGCATGAGCTGAAAACGCCGCTGACCTCGATGAAGGTGCTGGCGGATTCGCTGATCGCACAGGAGGGTGCGCCGGTCGAGCTGTATCAGGAATTTATGACGGATATCGCGTCCGAGATCGAGCGCGAGAACAAGATCATTACCGACCTTTTGTCGCTCGTCAAGATGGACAAGGCAGCGGCAGACAGTATCAATATCAGTACGGTGAACATCAATGAGCTGTTGGAGCTTGTCATGAAGCGTCTGATGCCGATCGCGGATCGGCAGGGGATCGAGCTAGTGCTGGAGAGCTTTCGTCCGGTCAGTGCGGAGGTGGATGAGACCAAGATGTCACTGGCGCTGACGAATCTCATTGAAAATGCAGTGAAATATAATGATAAAACGAATGGCTGGGTCCACGTATCGCTCAATGCCGACCACCAGTATTTCTATGTAAAGGTGGAGGATAACGGCATCGGCATACCGGAGGATGCGCTGGATCATATCTATGAACGTTTTTACCGCGTGGATAAGTCGCATTCGCGGGAGATCGGCGGTACGGGTCTGGGACTCGCGATCACGCGAAATGTCATTTTGATGCACCGCGGAGCGATCAAGGCGTTTTCAACGGAGGGTGAGGGTACGATCTTTACGGTGCGTATCCCGCTCAAATACATTGCAGGATAGGAGGCGCGGCATGAGAAAAAAATATGCAGGAATGCTCGTGCTGATGCTGTGGCTCTGCTTTGGCGCGGCAGGCTGTGCGAAGGAGGAGCCGTTCGAGGATACGTTTACGGTCAGCTATCTGGATAAGGAGCAGACCAAGACCGTGCGTGTCGGATATGAGCCGAATGCGGATCAGAAGGACACGGAACGGCTCGTGTCGGAGCTGATCGGAGTTTTGTCGTCGGATTCCGGCGACGTGGAGCTGCTAAAGCCGATACCGGAGGGTGTCGAAGTGATCGGAAGTGAGCTTTCGGGCAATGATCTGAAGGTCTATTTTAATGAAGCATACCGCACGATGGATGCCGTTCCGGAGATCCTGTGCCGACTGGCGCTCGTGCAGACGCTGACGCAGGTAGACGGCGTAGACTGTCTGGAATTTTTTGTTGAGGATGAGCCGCTGGTGGATCCACAGGGAAATGAGGTCGGAAAAATGACGACGGATGATTTTGTGGTCAATCCCGGCGAGCAGATCAATTCGATCCAGCACGCGCAGCTAGAGCTGTATTTTTCCAACCCGTCCGGTGACGGGCTTGTGCTGGAAACGCAGCGGGTGTATTACAACAGTAACGTGTCACTGGAAAAGCTCGTGATCGAGCATCTTTTGGCGGGACCGCAGACGGAGGACGCGATCGCGTCACTTCCGCAGGAGACGAAGCTTGTCAATGTTTCCGTGGCTGACCGAACCTGTTATGTCAGTCTGGACAGCGGCTTCCGCACACAAAATTATAATGTGCAGGAGGCAGTCGTGATCTATTCACTGGTCGATTCTCTGACGGCGCTGCCGCATATTGATCGGGTTCAGATTTCCGTGAACGGCGATACGTCGGGCGTATATCGGGAGAGCTTTCCGCTCAGCACGATCTATGAGGAGGATCTCTCCTATGTGCGGCTCGCGGACAGCAGTCGGGCGGTCGTCGTCAACGATATAGAGGAGGAAAATAAGCATACTCTGGATTAAACGTCTGAGCTGCCAGCTTACGCTGGCGCTGCTTGGCGGGATACTGGCGGCATCCGGCAGCCGTGCGGCGGTCGTGCCGGTGGTGCTGTCCGCTGCGGCGGTCTTGCTGCCGCAGCTTCGGCACAGAGATCTGCGCGAGTGTATTCTGAGAGGAGCACTGCTGATCGCGGTGGGGATACTCGGCGCGCATGTTGGGATCTCGCAGGAACAGACATGGAAAAATGAAAGACAGCGTCTGCCGCTTACGTCTGAGGTGTGCGTGACCGGTACACTCACGGCGAAGGAGCAGAAGCAGAACAGTTGGCAGCTTACGGTACGGCTGCCGGACTGGGAAAATCAGTTATTGGTATCTGCACAGGACGGCGATTATCCGCTGGACTGTGATCTTAGGATCGTAGGATCCGTTGAGGAGTTCGAGCCGCCCCGCAATGAGGGGCAATTCAATCAACAACAATATTATAAATGCAGACAGGTGATCGCACATGTGTATGCGGAGGAGATCACTGTACTTCGTGCACCCAAAGGGCTTCGTGCGTGGCGGGAGCAGTTGTATGTCCTGCGTGGACGGATGCGGCAGGTGTATGAGCAGAGCATGGACGGACAACAGGCAGGGATCATGTCTGCGATGGCAGTCGGCGACCGGTATCTTTTGGATGCGCAGGTGCGCGATCTGTTCCAACAGGCAGGCATCAGTCACATTCTGGCGATCTCAGGACTGCATATCAGTCTGATCGGTGCAGGCTGCTTTCGGCTGCTTCGCCGGTTGCGTTTTACCTATGTGCAGGCGGCAGCGGCAGCAGCGGTGTGGATGCTTTTGTACGGCACGCTGATCGGTGCGGGTATTTCATCGTATCGCGCCATCGGCATGTTTTTCGTGTATCTTTTGGCACAATGCTTTGGAAAAAGCTATGACAGTTGTTCGGCACTGGCGCTGCTCGCGGGCGTGTGTCTTTTGCAGAATCCGTCCGTGCTGTATGACGTGAGCTTTCAGCTTTCGTTCGCGGCGGTGGGAGCTGCGGTGAGTGCGAAGGAGCTGTTTCCGGAGCAGCGCGGCTGCGGACGCATGGAGCGGCTTATGCAGACGGCGTGCATGTCCCTTCTGATACAGCTTGCCACGCTGCCGATCCTTGCATGGTATTATTACGAGCTGCCGCTGTATGCGCTGCTTTTTAACATCCTGCTGCTTCCGTCCGTCGGTGCAGCGCTTGTATTCGGCCTGCTCGGTGGCTGCGTTGGTGTGCTCTGGTTGCCCGCGGGTAGTCTTTTGCTCGTGCCGTCGCGCATCGTGCTGTCGTTTCAGCTCTGGGTGTGCGAGCTTACGGCACACCTGCCGTCTGCCTTATGCATCTGCGGGAAACCGTCGGAGCCGGTGTTGTGGGTCTATGTGATCCTGCTTTTCTTAGGTATTTTGCTGCTCGAATGGCGGCAGGAACGGTATGTGAGACAGTGCGCCGGACGGCGTTCCTTTCGGGAAAAACAGGCGCTCCGTTACCGGTCACGCATGCAGGCGGCGGGGATCGTTGTGGGAGCTGCACTGCTGCTGCACGGATGGCTGCTGTTCGCACCGATCGCTCCGGACGGAACGAGGATTGCATATCTGGATGTCGGACAGGGGGATGCGGAGGTTATCTGTACGGCACGCGGAACGGTCTGTTTTGTGGACGGCGGCAGTACGGATGTGTCAAAGGTCGGTACATACCGGATCCTGCCGTATCTCAAGGCAAATCGGATCCGTCAGGTGGATTACTGGGTCTTGTCGCATCTGGACGAGGATCATGTGAGCGGATTTTATGATGTGTTGGATTCGGGCTTTCCGGTCAAAACGGTGGTGGTGTCGGCGTGGATGCCGCAGGATGCGGCAAAGGATCGGCTTTGTCAGAGACTGGAGGAAGCAGGGATCCCGCTTTTTGCGGCAGATGCCGGACAGACACTCCGGCTGGATGCAGCGGCGGTATTAAGATTCCTGTCACCGTCAGAACAAACGCCGTTCTCGGATGGGAACGGCGCAAGTCTGGTCTGTATGTATGAGGATGAAACGCTGCGTGCGCTCTTTACCGGTGACATATCAGCGGAGCAGGAGCAGTGGCTGCTTGAAAACCATATGCTGTCTGACGTTGATCTGTACAAGGCAGCGCATCACGGCTCAAAATATGCCAATTCTGCGGAATTTCTGGCAGAGCTTTCGCCGCGGCTCTGCGTGATCTCCTGTGCCGAAAAAAACAGCTACGGACATCCTGCCGCGGAAGCCGTCGCCAATATGCAGGCTGCGGGCGGTAAGCTGCTCTATACGATGAAAAGCGGGCAGATCACGGTGCGCGTTTCACACGGTCAGCTCGTGGCAGAGGAGTATGTGCACTAAGAAAGAATCTCAGCGTGCGTAGATTTTTTTCAGATGATCCACTTGTGCACCCATATTTGTGAGCATCCGATCGAGCAGTGTGATGGCGGTCATGCATTCCACGACAACGATGGCGCGCGGCACGATGATTGGGTCGTGACGGCCTTTGATGGAAAGCTCCATTTCGCTGCCGGACTGATCGACGGTGCGCTGTGGACGGCTGATGGAGGGAGTCGGCTTTACGGCGACGCGGAATACGATCGGTGAGCCGTCGCTGATACCGCCGAGCGTACCGCCGGCGTGGTTGGTCGCCTTGGTGATGCCGGATTCCGAGCGGATAAAGGCATCATTATTTTCGCTTCCCACAGAAGCTGCTGCGGCAAAGCCGTCACCGATCTCAAAGCCCTTGATACTGCCGATGGAGAGCATTGCTTTTGCAAGCTCAGCGTCCAGCTTGTCAAAGACCGGATCGCCGATACCTGCCGGACAGCC
>CAZERX010000043.1:0-12613 GCA_964515045.1 uncultured Eubacterium sp. | reverse complement strand
CGCCAATCGGTATTATCCTGTGTACGGATAAGGACAGCGTAGCCGCTGAATATGCCCTCGGCGGGCTGTCAAACAATATCTTTGCTTCCCGCTATGTTTCTTACATTCCAAATAAGGAACAGTTGATTGCACAAGTGGAAGCCGTTTTGAATGAATGGAATAAGCAGTAATAAGAAAAAATCGCTGTAAGCATAATGCCTACAGCGATTTTTCTTATCATGTTCTTTTTTTACTGAAATCTCTCCATATATTCCAAAAATGCATCCCGATACTGTTCATGATGCGGCATTCCAAGTCCGTCTTGTTTTTCCAGCTTAAACTTGAACAGGCTGCCATCGGAAAGCTCGATCGTGCAGTTTTTCATGCCGCCCGATGCTGATCTGACGGTGCATTTTGTGATCAACTCCAAAGGAAAACAGGTGCCCATACGATGATTTTCCACCGGCGCACTGATCGGCGGAACATCCGGCATATCGACCTCATACACACTGTACGCATGATTGCACTCCTCAGCTTCCTTCACGATGAGATTCTGTGCAGTCATTCCGATATACATGTCATGCGTCGAAAATTTGCTTTTTTCCACCATATAGGTCGATCCGCTGGCATCCGGTATCAGAGCCTCCTCCGTATAACGGCAGCCACCGTATACCTGCTTCGTGACCTTTTTCAGACTGACCACATGGACAGCCGCCTTTAATACCTCGCCTGCCGGTACATACGGCTTCAGCGTCTGAAACATATTGCGCTCGTCGCGAATGCCCCAGTTGCCTTTTCTCACCTTGATCCACGCCGGCAGGACATAGCCGAATGCAATGACCAGAAACAGCACGCCCACAAGCACGACCGCTTTGTATGCATCAACCTCCCAACCGGCAAAATTGCCCTGTCCTCTCGCCTGTACCGCCCGCTGACCGGCATAGAACGCTCCTCCTATGCACGCAGCACCGCACACCACGAATATCAGCAGCATCCGCAGGTACTTCTTTTTTGCTTTTTCGATCCGCTCGTCCATTCCAAACTCCTCCTTGTAATTTTTTGAATTGCATTTTTTGCATTATTTCTTTTACATTGCGCATTTTATCATAAAATAATATTCCGGTATTGTCAAGGAGAAAGCGGGGGTTTTTCAGCCGAAAAATGTCTGCGATCTTACATTCATGTCGAAAAATGTAAATATTTTGATTTTATTCGTGTAATCCAGTGTAAAATTTTTAATAAAATACATTGAAAAATACACGAATATTCATTATACTATAATCAGAACACGATATGGAGGACGGATCATGTATCGAAAGATCACACGATATTTACAGTTATGGAAAGAAAATGAACAGCGAAAGCCACTGATCCTGCAGGGTGCACGGCAGGTCGGAAAAACCTATGCCGTTCTGGAGTTCGGACGCACCTGCTATGAAAATGTTGCTTATTTTAACTTCGAGACAAATCCGCGGCTGAGTGACACCTTTGCAGAAAACATCAGTCCCGATTATCTGATCCCGATCTTATCTCATATCGCAGGTCAGACGATCGTAAAGGAAAAAACACTCATCATCTTTGACGAAGTACAGCTCTGTGAACGCGCGCTGACGGCACTAAAATATTTCTGCGAGGATGCACCCGATCATCACATCATCGCCCTCGGAAGCCTGCTCGGTGTAGCAGTAAACCGCGCACAATTTTCTTTTCCGGTCGGCAAGGTGGATCTAAAGACCCTGTATCCGATGGATATGGAGGAATTTCTGCTCGCGCTGGGTGAGCAGGCACTCGTTTCGCAGATCCGTAAATGCTTTGAAACAGACAGCCCCATGCCTGCCGCGATGCACGATGCGGCAATGCAGCTTTATCGGGAGTATCTCGTTGTGGGCGGTATGCCGGAATGCGTGCTCCAGTTTGCCGAAACCAAGGATCATATCCTTGTCCGACACACGCAGGACACGATCCTCGCGAGCTATCTGAACGACATGAGCAAATACAACAATCTGAACGAGATCAAGAAAACGCGGCTCACTTATGACAATATTACCGTTCAGCTTTCCAAAAAAAACACCCGTTTTCAGTATAAGCTGATCAAAAAAGGCGGTCGTGCCTCTGAATTTGAGAACGCGATCGAATGGCTCTGCCTGTCCGGTATCGTATCGCAGGTTTATAAGGTCGAACAGATCAAAAAGCCGTTAGAAAACTACCGCGATATCGACGCATTCAAGATCTATGTATCAGATCTTGGTCTGCTCTGCGCCAAAAAGGATCTGGCTGCAAACGATATCCTCTATATGGTCGATGAGCTGAATGACTTCAAGGGCGGCATGGCAGAAAACTATGCGCAGGTTCAGCTCTCCATCAACGGCTATCGCACATATTATTGGGAATCCGAGCGCGGCGCGGAGGTTGATTTTGTCATCCAGCGGAACGGCAGGCTGATCCCGATCGAGGTCAAGTCTGCTGATAACACCCGCGCCAAAAGCCTGCGGGTCTACATGGACACCTACAAGCCCGATTACGCGATCAAGCTCTCGGCAAAAAATTTTGCATGTGAGGACAACAAAAAGATCGTTCCGCTCTACGCGGCATTCTGTATCTGAGTATGCACCATTGCCCGAACCGTGCACCTGCATTTCCGGACAACACACGTTGCCCGAACCGCAGGTGCGCGGTTCGGGCTGTTTCATCCACATTCTTATTTTCCCATCATCTGTTTATCAAATTCCGGATTGTAATAATAGTAGTTTTTGCAGTTTAAGCTGTCCTTTGTCATTTCCAATGCTTCACCAAACCGCTGAAAATGCACGATCTCTCTTGCCCGAAGGAATTTTAATGGTTCACGCACATCGGGATCGTCGATGATGCGGAGCAGGTTGTCGTATACCGTCCGCGCCTTCTGTTCTGCCGCGAGGTCTTCATACAGATCCGTGAGTGCATCGCCCTTGGACTGATATTCGATCGCATTCTGCGGGAGTCCTCCTGCTGCCTGCGGCCAGAGTCCGGTCGTATGGTCGATATAATACGCATCAAAGCCGGATGCCTTCACCTGCTCCGGTGTCAGATTTTTCGTAAGCTGATACACCATCGCACAGATCATTTCCATGTGGTTTAGCTCCTCTGTGCCGATATCCGTCAGCAGTCCGCCGACCCGTTTGACCGGCATCGTATACCGCTGCGCCAGATAACGCATGGACGCAGACAGTTCGCCATCAGGGCCTCCGTACTGACTAATGATCTGCTGTGCGATCTTCGGGTTGCATTTGCTGATCTTTACCGGAAACTGTAAGCGCTTCTCATAGTTCCACATACACACATACCTCCTTCCCACGGTGCCGGACAGTCGCCCCAGCTAAATTCACCGGTTCCATTTGCGGCAGCACCCATCATGCTGTCGATCGTCAGCGGATAGTACAGATTTGCGAACTCCGCAAGTAGCTGCACTCTCCGCTCCTGCAGCTTGGAAAAAAGCTCCATTCCCTTCCGGCAGTCGGGATGCGTGTCGAGATACAGGGTCAGATCATTGAGCGCGAAGCTGATCTGGTTGATCTCGTTCATCATGGCTTCCTGCTTGGTCGCGCAATTCTGCTGCGGGCAGGCGATATTTGCTTCTGCAAAAAATTCCAGATTCAGATCCGGAAAGATCGTACCGTTGCAAAGCGCCGTGCACCAGTCGTACAGCTCGCCCCACTGCTGCACGGGTATGTCTGCCATTGCATATTTCTGGCACTGGCAGTTACAGCGATCCTGTTTATACATAAGGCTCTCCTTTTTGTTGAAATTTTCTATATGATTAGTTTATACTGGACTGGAAATAATGTGCAGGAGGATCACCCATGACCTATGATCTCGCCCCGATGGAGGGCATTACGACTTATATTTTCCGAACGGCCTACGCCAGATATTATGGCGGGATCTCCCGCTACTACACGCCGTTTCTGGCAAGCAGACATCTCAGCACACGTGAAAAAAACGAGGTGCTGCCGGAGCACAATACGGGCACAACGCTCATCCCACAGATCCTCTCCAATCGCGCCGATGAATTTCTGGAGATCTGCGATGCACTTTACGACTACGGCTATGATACGGTGAACTTAAACCTCGGCTGTCCGTCCGGCACGGTCGTTTCCAAGCATCGCGGCAGCGGCTTCCTCGCTGTTCCCGACGAGCTGGACGCTTTTTTATATGAAATCTTTGACAAATGTCCGCTGAAAATTTCCATAAAAACACGGATCGGCATCAGCGACGAAGCCGAATGGGAGGAGATCCTTAAAATCTACGAAAAATACCCGCTCGCAGAGCTGATCGTACACACCAGACTGCAAAAGGATCTTTATAAGCTGCCGACACGTCCGCACACCTTTTCTGCGGCGCGGTGGCTCAATGTTCCGCTCTGCTACAACGGTGACATTGACAGCCCAGCCGCCCAGCGCGCCGTATTGCAGACGGATCCCGACATCGACCGGATCATGCTCGGACGCGGCATCATTGCGAATCCTGAGCTGGTCGAATATCTGACCGGCACGCCAAAGCGCGACAAGGAACGGCTGCTCCATTTTCTCACGGATATCTGCGACCGCTACCAAAGCGAAATGTCCGGCGGCGACCGGAACACGCTCTATAAGCTAAAGGAGCTGTGGGTCTACCTCGGCAGTCAGTTTGTGGATGCGGACAAATACCTAAAGCAGATCAAAAAAGCCAACCGCCTGTCAGAATACGAAGCTGCCATGCACACACTGATACGCGAAAAACCTTTACAAACACTGGAAAATAGCGTATACTAAATCCGTTATGTCCACTGATAACGTACATGTGTCTTTCACCGACAGACTGTTTTCGCATTTGTCCGTCGGTGAAATACAATTACGAAAATAAACAGAAAGCAGGAAAAACACATGAGACAAATGACAGAAATCCGCTGGCACGGACGCGGCGGTCAGGGTGCCAAAACTGCTGCGCTCCTGCTCGCCGATGTTGCCTTCAATATCGGTATGCATGTGCAGGGCTTCCCCGAATACGGTCCCGAGCGCATGGGCGCGCCCATCACCGCATACGACCGCATCAGCGCGAACGAGATCCGCGTACATTCCAATATTTACGAGCCAGATTTCGTGGCAGTCGTTGACGACACACTGCTCCACTCCGTAGATGTCACAAAGGGACTGAAGGAGGACGGTGCCATTCTTATCAACACACAGCGCAAAAAGGAGCAGCTCCTTCCGCTGCTGAACGGCTACAAGGGCAGCGTTTACGTGATCGACGCGCACAAGGTCTGCATGCAGACACTCGGCAAATATTTCCCGAATACCCCCATGCTCGCCGCTATGGTCAAGATCTCCGGTGTCATGGAAAAGGATGTCTTTCTAAAGGAAATGGAAGGCTCACTGCAGCATAAATTTGCTAGAAAGCCCGAAGTGCTCGCCGGAAATCTCGCGGCACTGCGCATGGCATTTGAGGAGGTGTTCTGATGGCTGGATCAAAGAAAACAGAACGTGCAGAATTTATCAACGAAATGACTCCGTGGCAGGAGCTGACCGAAGGACTGCAGATTTATGAGCCTGCGACCTCCAGACAGTTCCACACCGGCGAATGGCGCACCAATACACCCGTCTGGGATCCCGAAAAATGCAAGCACTGTCTGCTCTGCGTTCCGTACTGTCCCGACAGCTCGATCCCGGTAAGAGGCGGCAAACGTCTGGATTTTGACCTCGATCACTGCAAGGGCTGCGGCATCTGCGCCAAAGCATGTCCTTTCACGGCAATCACAATGAAGGAGGGCAAATAAATGTTAAAAACACGTATGTCAGGCAACGAGGCGGTCGCTCATGCGATCAAACAGATCAACCCCG
The DNA here is from genome assembly GCA_964515045.1 of uncultured Eubacterium sp. Lineage (GTDB taxonomy): Bacteria > Bacillota > Clostridia > Lachnospirales > Lachnospiraceae > W0P33-017. The sequence goes on along the minus strand of CAZERX010000043.1, from coordinate 6,785 downwards.
ATGTCATGCCTGCATTCCCGATCACTCCCTCCACGGAGATCCCCCAGTTTGTGTCGACGATGATCGCAAACGGCGAGATCGACACGGAATTTATACCGGTCGAGAGCGAGCATAGCTCCATGAGTGCCGCGATCGGTTCCTCCGCTGCGGGCGCGCGTACACTGACCGCGACCTCGTCCTGCGGACTTGCCTTTATGTGGGAGGTGCTCTATGTAGCAGCCTCCAACCGTCTGCCGATCGTCATGGCAGTGGTCAACCGCGGTCTGACCGGTCCGCTGAACATCAATGCGGAGCATTCCGACAGCATGGGTGCACGCGATTCCGGCTGGCTGCAGATCTATGCTGAAAATAATCAGGAGGTCTACGACAACTTCCTGCAGGCATACCGCATCGCAGAGCATCCCGACGTGCATCTGCCACTCATGATCTGTCAGGACGGCTTTATCACGAGTCATGCGGTCGAAAACATCACGCTGTGGGATGACGCGGACATGAAAAAATTCGTCGGCGAATACGAGCCCGCACACTATCTGTTAAAAGAGGATGAGGTCATGGCTGTCGGTCCTTACGCTGCCTCCAACTACTGTATGGAAGCAAAAAAGGCACAGGCAGAAGCCATGAAGCGCGCAAAAGCCGTGATCCTCGATGTCGCAAAGGAATTTGAGGCACTCACCGGTCGCTCCTACGGATTTTTCGAGGGCTACCGTCTGGACGATGCCGAATACGCGATCGTTGCCATCGGCTCCGTCTGCGGAACCGCAAAGGACGCGATCGACCACCTGCGTGAGCTTGGACTCCGCGTCGGACTGTTAAAGATCCGCGTGTTCCGTCCGTTCCCCGCAGAGGAGATCGCCGCTGCCTTAAAGGACTGCCGCGCGATCGCCATCATGGATCGCTCCGAGGGCTACAATGCAGTCGGCGGCCCGCTCGGTGCTGAGGTCACAGCCGCGCTGTACCATGCCAAGTCAAAGGCAGAGGTCGTCAACGTGATGTACGGTCTGTCCGGACGTGATGTACGCGTGGAGGATATCGAGCAGTTATTTGACAATCTGGTAAAACTCGCAGACGGCGAGCACGTCTTTGACGAAGCCTGTCCGTATCTGGGACTGAGAGAGTAGGTGAACATATGGAACAGACAACTTTTAATTATAAACAGATCCAAGAACGGCAGGAGCGTCTGGCTCCCGGACACCGTATGTGTGCCGGCTGCGGCGGTACGATCGCAGTACGGAACGTGCTGAAGGCACTCCACCCCGGCGATAAGGCAGTCATCGGAAATGCGACCGGCTGTCTGGAGGTGTCCTCCTATATGTATCCCTACACGGCATACGAGGACAGCTACATCCACAATGCATTTGAAAACGCAGGTGCTACGCTGTCCGGCGTGGAAACCGCATATCACGCACTGAAAAAACGCGGAAAGATCAAAGAGGACTACAAATTCATCACCTTCGGCGGTGACGGCGGCACCTATGACATCGGTCTGCAGTCACTCTCCGGCGCGATGGAACGCGGTCACGACCTCGTATATGTCTGCTATGACAACGGTGCCTACATGAATACCGGTATCCAGCGAAGCTCGGCTACCCCGCATTTTGCAGATACGACCACGACACCGAGCGGTGCGTGCTCAGACGGAAAACCGCAGGGACGCAAGGATCTCGCTGCCATCATTGCTGCGCACAATATCCCGTATGTCGCACAGACGACCTTTATCGGCAATATGAAGGATCTGTATACCAAATCCGAAAAGGCGATCTACACGCCCGGGGCGGCATTCTTAAATATCATGGCTCCGTGTCCTCGCGGCTGGAAATACGATGCACCGGACATCATCGAGATCTGCAAGCTCGCAGTCGAGACCTGCTACTGGCCGCTCTTTGAGGTAGTTGACGGCAAATGGATTTTGAATTATGAGCCGAAAAAGAAGCTGCCGCTTGAGGATTTTCTGAAAAAGCAGGGACGCTTCAAGCATCTGTTCAAGGCAGGCAACGAGCATCTGATCGAGGCTTTTCAAGCTGAAACGGATCGCCGCTGGGAGGAGCTTCTGACACGCTGCAACGCGTAACGGAACTGCCGATACAGAACGCTATATAGAAAAGAAAGAAGGTTTTATCCATGAAAACAATCGCAACATCCAACGCACCCGCCGCGATCGGTCCTTATTCACAGGGCAAGGTCGTCGGAAATCTCGTCTTTTTCTCCGGTCAGATCGCATTAGATCCTGCGACCGGTGAGGTGAAGGGTTCGACCATCGAGGAGCAGACCACCTGCATCTGTGAAAATATCGGCGCACTGCTTACGGAGGCAGGCTGCACCTATGACTCTGTCGTAAAAACGACCTGCTTTCTCGCAGAAATGAGCGATTTCGCAGCCTTTAACGAGGTGTACGGCTCATATTTCACGAGCAAGCCTGCGCGCTCCTGCGTCGCAGTCAAGGCACTTCCGAAAAATGTGCTCGCTGAGATCGAGGTCATCGCAGAGCTGTAAAAAAAGCATCACAATAAAAAGAGTCAGCAGATCGCGTATCTGCCGACTCTTTTTTATTTCATATTCAGATTCATATTCCGATCTGCTAGAATTTTCCGCCACCGCCGCCATGGCTGGTTCCCGATGACGAATGGTGCGTACTGCTTCCGCCGGATTCGTTGTCCTTCGGCTTCGCGGTACGGTGTACTGTATGATACAGGAATAAGTCACTGCGATCCGTGACCTTCATGCTGCCGGAACGGACATAATCGCCCGCCGCATTCTGCATACGCACGCTTTTCATGCCGCTTGCCATGACTCCGACCACACATGCCGCAACCACTGCTCCTGCAAGGATCGAAATTCCGATCCACATCAGAGACATCGGTTCGTCCGGCAGATTCTGTACGTCGTAAGGCTCACCTGTCACTGCCTGCGTGATAAAGGAATCACATTCGCTGATAAAGGTTTCAAACGCCTCCGCATAATCGCCCTCTGCCAGATACGGCACGATCTGTTCACCGATATACTGGATACCTGCATCCGTAAATACCTCAATTCCATAACCGCAGGTGGAAATATACCAGTCACGCTCCTCCATATTGATGAGCAGCAGCAGACCGTCCCGATCTGCACCATAGCCAAAATTACAGTAATCATAAAAATCATCCGCATAATCCTGCACTTCCATACCGTCCAGCGTATCCGTCGTGACGATCACAATATCCATGCCCTGACGCTCGCTGACCTCATTCAGACGCTCCGTCAGTTGAGCTTCGTCACCGTCGCCCAAAAGATCTGCCAGATCCTGCATCCGCTCATATTCATTCGCGAAGCCGTCCTCCGCAGCCGCAGCCGGCACAGTCATCCCCAACACGAGGAGCAGACTCCAGAAAAATACCATTATTTTTTTATACATCGTTTGTCCCTCCTGCTGTATCACATGAAATGGATCAGACATGCCAGTCCGTAAATGATAATGCTGAAAACTACAGTCAGTCCGCCCATCCATTTGCCGACTGCCGACTTGTCGATCGGCAGATTTCCAACGAATTTTCCAGTCTGACCGTTCATGGCGAACAGATAATTTTTGCCTTTCCAGCTCGTGTGCAGGAGCCACACCGGATACAGCGCATACTTCGCACTTCCGTCGTGAAGCCGGATCGAGCTGCTCTCGGACTGCACCGTTGCATAGCCATTGACCGTATCCTCGAACGCCTGCTCCGTCGAACGCTTCACGCGCTCATTCGCACGCGATACGCTCTGCTCGGCATCCACATCATACTTATCGGAAAAGAAGCCTGCCAGATATGCCGTCTGAAAATCCACGGCATCCTTCATATCATACGGTTCGATCGACTCCATCAGATCATCCGGCATCTTGCTTGAACCGTCTACCGGCACATTGTTAAATCCGATCTTTCCGCCGCGATGCACACTGTAATACCGCGTTTCCGTGTAATTATAATTCGCATCACTCCACGAACGCACCTTCGTCGCACGATAGCGCACCTGTGCATCCACCTCAGTATCAAACAGCCAGAACGGCACATAGACACCCTTGACCTCGTCAATGTGGTTTTCAGTCCGAAAGATCTTCGGAAGCAGCCGTTTACCGCTCAGGTGCTTTTTCAGTCCTTCCTTCGCCGCGTTTTTGTCCAGCTTGAACGGAATGACCAGATCCGGCTTCAATGCACCGGAAAACTGTCCCATCATAACGACCGGATTGCCGCAATACGGACATGCCGTCGCCGCCGTATTTTCATCCGCAACGATCTCGCCGCCGCAGGACTGACATACATAGGAGCGAAGTCCCTCTGCTTCTCCCTCCTGCCACTCACCTCCGGCAGAGGTTTCCCATTCCATACTGTCCGGCTGCTCACTCTGCAACTGCGCATCATAGCCGGCGAGTGTTTCCATCTCAAATTCCGTATCACAGTACGGACATTTCATTTTCTGCACCGTGCTGTCGAAGGCGATCGCGCCTCCGCAGCAGGGGCATTTATATTCCTGCATATTTGCCATAGCTTATCCCCTTTTCATTCAGACCGGTCGTCTGGTGCCGCAGTTCTGACAGAAATTACCGCTGTTTACCGTACCGCAGCTACATCTCCACTCCGCTGCCGGTCTGGGAGAACCGCATTCCTGACAGAATTTTCCGGTATTGACTGCGCCACAGCCGCACTGCCAGCTACCGCCTGCGGGTGCTGCCTGCTGCTGCATCTGCTGTGCCTGCTGCATCTGCTGCTGTTGTCCCATTGCAAACAGATCCTGCGCGTTCATGCCACCGTTCGCCGCTGCCATGTTCATTCCCATAAAGCCTGTCATCGCGCCCGCGCTGTTTCCTGCTGCTGTTTTCATCGCATCTGCCTGTGCGCCGACGAGCGTCGCTGCTGCCATATTCGGATCACGCATCATCGCGGTGCGCTGTGCCTGCTTGATCATTTCTGCATCATCATCCGGCAGTGTCACGGAGCCAAGCGCAATGCTCACGATCTCCAAGCCGCGTGTCGCGCCCCATTTCTCGGAAAGTGCTGCATTCATCGCATTTTCCAGCTCTGTATTATGGCTGACGATCTGATTCGGGCGAAGCTCAAGCTCTGATAATCTGCCGAATGCCGGCTGCAGTGCGCTGATAAATTCTGTCTTTAACTGCGTATCCAGCTCATCACGCGTATATTCCTGTGCCACGTTGCCGCACACATTCGTATAAAACAGCAGAGGATCTGCGATCCGATACGAATAAACACCGGAGCAGCGGATGGATACGTCGATATCCAGTCCGATCTTGCTGTCTACCACGCGGAACGGCACCGGATTCGGTGTACCGAACTTGTTATCCATCAGCTCCTTGGTATTGAAATAATAAACGCGCTGATCCGATCCGGTCGCACCGCCGAACGCGAACCGTCTGCCGATCGTCTCAAAGCTCTTTCGCAGACTGTCACCGAAATCTCCCGTAAAGATCGAAGGCTCGGAGGAATTGTCATATGTATACACACCGGTCTCCGCACAGACCTCAACGATCTTTCCCTGCTCGACGATGATCATACACTGTCCGTCTGCCACAGCGATGCCGGAGCCGTTCGAGATCACATTGTCACTGCCCTTGTTATTCGAGGAGCGTCCGCTGCCGCTCTTTACGCCCTTCCGTACCAATACCTCCTTCGGCATTGCTTCACAACTAAAATATTCCTTCCACTGATCAGCCAGCGTGCTGCTGACCGCACTGATTCCTGCTTTGATAAGTCCCATGCTAAATACTCCCTTCTATTCTTTGTTTTATTCCGGCAGGCTGCCGGATATTCATATATTTATCATATCAGTTTTCCCGATATTCGTCTATAACGAACAGAAAAAGAATCCTGCACGGAGTGCTTTTGTATGATAGGGAATTTCAACGAAATTTCCTATCATACAAAAAAGACCCTGCGCTTTCGCGCAGAGCCTTTTCATTTACTCACAATATGTTCAGATATCTGAATTAGTCATACAGGTTGGGAGCGATGGAATCATCGTTCATGTTGTCTGCATTGTACCAGTATCCCTCGGTAGGAATATCAGATACGGTCTCGCCGTTAGCGATCGCATACAGAGTCTGAACAGTGGTGATACCCATTGCTAAAGGAGACTGGGTAACTGCACCGTACATCTTGCCATCTGTGATAGCGCCCTTGATAACGGAACCAGCATCGAAGCCTGCTGCTAATACAGAAGTCTCAGGATCAGTTCCTAATACGTTTAAGTTCTCGTTTGCAGTTAAGATACCCTCTGCTGCTACCTGGTTAGAACCGAACATTCCGATCGTGTCAGCCTTGTTCATGATAACAGAAGCCTCAGTTGCGCACAGCTCAACAGTGGTCTGAGCGGGAACAGCAACCTCGATGATGATGTCTGCATCTGCCTCAGCAACGGTCTCAGCCTTAGCGTCGTTGACATACTTGTCATTTCCGATGATTGCAACAGTCTTTCCATCAGACTTTGCTAACTCAGCAAACTTGTCGATAAATCCAAGACCACGGTTGATGATCGACTCAGAAGTAGCCTCCTGATTGACCTCACCGATACGAACCGGAGCAGAAGCTGCTGCGATCTTATCCTTTAAGCCGGCATACAGATTCTCTGCTGCGGTAGCGCCTGCGCCGTAGTTGTCAGTTGCAACGGTTGAATATACAGATCCTGCGGGAGCATCCGGAATACCAGAGTCAAAGCATACTACAGGGATTCCCTTGTCCATTGCTGTCTGTAAAGCGTCTAAGCATGCAGACTGATCGCAGGCTGCAAGACCGATTCCATCAACACCGTCAACGTTGATC
>CAZERX010000042.1:0-13071 GCA_964515045.1 uncultured Eubacterium sp. | reverse complement strand
GCGAGCATTTCCCGTGTCATGAGCTCGATCGTGTCAGATGAACAGAAGGGCTACGCCGGACGGCTGAAAAATGTCATGGCGACCTACGCCGAGGCAGAGGATCTGATCAATATCGGCGCATACAAGAACGGCTCGAATAAGGAGATCGATTATGCGATCTCCAAGAATGCCGCAGTCAATGAATATCTGCTGCAGCGGACGGATGAAAAGTACGATTTTGAGCAGGAGATCGAGCTGCTCGCAGACATTTTCGCAGAATAAGGGTGAGATGGCGTGGCAAAGTTCAAATACCGGATGCAGAGCATTCTGGACATCAAATGTAAGCTGGAGGAGCAGGAACGCACGGCGTTCGGCATTGCCAATCGGCGGCTGCAGGAGGAAAATGCAGCGCTGCAGGCACTGATGCTGCGGCGTATGGAATACGAAAAGCGCGCGCGGGAGCTTGCCGTCGGACACATCGATCTCGCAGCGATCCGTGAAAATAAACAGGCGGTCGATGCGATGAAATCACTGATCCGCGATCAGATCATGCGTGTGCATACAGCAGAAAAGCAGGTCGAGCTGGCGAGGAAGCGCCTGCAGGCAGTCATGGTCGAGCGGAAGGCGCACGAGAAGCTGAAGGAGCACGCGTTTGAGGAATTTAAGCAGGAGCTTTCGGCAGAGGAAGCAAAGGAGATCGACCAACTGGTGAGCTTTACCTACCACGGTCGCGCAGAGGAAGCATAGCACGGAGGACATCCGTTCAGTATTTTGCAGACAGAAAATGAGAGGGGTACGATATGGCAGAGGAAAAAGCACTCAAGGCAGGCGGTGAACCGGCGGAGGATCGTCCGGTCAGAAAGTCAAAGGCAGAGGAAATACAGGAAAAAGCGGCAAAAAAAGCCGAAAAGGTAGCGGCGAAGGAAGCCAAACGCCGGGAAAAGCTCATAAAGAAGGGCATCGATCCCGATGATCCGGACTTTGAGGATGACGGCGGTCTGGGCGGCAGACTGGCGGTATTCCTCGCGACGGTGATCATCATCGCGATCTGGATCGGCATTCTGATCCTTGTCGTCAAATGGGATGTCGGAGGCTTCGGCTCGACCGTCATGTATCCGATCCTAAAGGATGTTCCGTATGTCAACAAGATCCTGCCGGAGGTCGAGGTTCCGATCGAGCAGCAGGAATATCCGTATACGACGCTCAGCGAGGCAACGGCATATGTAAAGCAGCTTGAGCTTGAGCTGTCCGAAGCACAGGAAAAGCTCGGCAAGAAAAACGACAAGATCAAGGAGCTGAAAGCCCAGCTCGAAAAGCTCTCCGTCTACGAACAGAAGGAAGCCGAATTTGAGGAATTGAAGCAAAAATTCGACGAGGAGGTTGTTTTTTCCGAGCAGGCACCCGATATAAGTAATTATCAGGAGTATTACGAATCCATCGATCCGGTCAATGCGCAGATCATTTACAGACAGGTCTTAGAGCAGCAGAAGGAGGACGACGAGATTGAGGAATACGTTGCTACATACTCCACCATGAAGGCAAAGAAGGCGGCAGATATCTTCGATACGATGATGGATGACAATTCCAAGCTCGTAGCCGAGATCTTGAAGGCGATGGACGCACAGTCGCGTGCGAACATCATGGCTGAGATGGAGCCGGAAAATGCCGCGATCATCACTTCAATCCTTGATCCGCAGTAGCGGTTTAGGATACAGACTGGAAACAGTCAGAAAATCTTAGGGAAAGGAGGAACGATGGATGACACAGATTGCAGGACTTGGCGCAAGCACTGCACCGACAAAGACGGTGAAGGGCGCTGCTGCAGATGAAATGAAGGCACTTGCGGAGCAGTTCGCAGGGCTGCTGACCCAGAATACGCAGGATCTCGCTGATACGGCATCCGGCTATGAGGATCTGGCGGCGACGGAAACGATGCGTCTTTTGGAAAACGGAGCAGACAAAAATGAGCGTGACTACGCGAAGCTCTCCGGCAGCACCAGACGTGAGATCGCAAAGACTGAACAGCCGAAAAAGGAAGTGACCGAACAGCTCGCACAGGGCGTGGAAAAGGTCGCAGAAGCCGCGGAGGAAGTGTTGGAGGAAAACTTCGACATTTCAGAGGAAGACCTGGAACAGCTCATGGCGGAGCTTGGACTTACGGCGGCAGATCTTTTGCAGCCGCAGAAGCTGACCGTACTCGTACAGAACCTGACCGGTGCGGATGATGCAGCAAGCCTTCTGATCAGCGCGGATTTTCAGACGACGCTGGAACAGGTGAATGGTCTGATCGAAGCATTTTGTGCAGAAAACGGACTGACACAGGAGCAGTTTACGGATCTTTTGGCAGAATTCTCAGAAGTACTTGATCAAATGATCGAGGAAGTAAAGGAGCTGCTCGGAGAAGCACCAGCAGAGCAGACAGAAGTACCGCTCATGCAGGAGGGAGCACAGACCGACGGAGCAGAGCAGGCTGTGACCGCCATTTCGCAGGAGCCGGAAACGGAGACGCGGACGGAGCGCACGGTACAGACGGCTGCACAGGATGCGGCAGAGCCGGTACGCGAAGCACCGGTAAGAGAAGCTGTTTCTGAGACAGAGCAGACCGCAGAACCGGCAGAACGTCCGGCAGAGCAGGCAGCGGATGCCGCAGACGGACAGGATGCGGACGGCGCGTGGAAGGATTCCCTTGGGGAAAACGATACGCAGGGCAGTCTGACGGAGGAGCACACGACATCCGACACACAGACGGAGCACATGGAAGCGTTTGCAAATACGCATGTGACGAACGCGCAGGCGGCAGATCCGACCGGAGAAATGCCCGCACCGACCCAGAATTATCTGGAGCTTGAGCATCTGATGGATCAGTTGGAAGGACTGGCACGCACCTATGCGAGCGCAGCCGGAACGACCGTTGAAATGCAGTTAAACCCCGAAAATCTCGGAAAGCTCGTGCTGACCGTTACGGAGAAGCACGGAAGTGTGACTGCACAGATCGAGACCACCAATGAGCAGGTAAAGGAAAGCCTGCAGGCACAGCTCATCGAGCTTCGCTCGACGCTGATGGCACAGGGTGTCCGTGTAGATGCCGTGGAAGTGACCGTTGCGACGCATGAATTTGAGCAGAATTTAGATCAGAATGCAGCAGCAAGCGGACAGACGGCGGAGCAGGAGCAGCAGGAACGCAGCGCGAACGGACGCAGAAACTTAGACAGCAGAAGTCTGGATGAACTGTCCGGTCTGATGAGCGAGGAGGAAGCGCTCGTGGCACGCATGATGCGTGACAATGGCGGTACGGTAGACTATACCGCGTGATCTAGAATCGAGAGAAAGGAGAAAAACACATGGCATTATGGCAAAAGGTAGAGAACGGACAGGTTATTGATACATCTGCCAGTGCAACCTCGTCATCAAAGGAGAAGGTCAATAACAATCTGGATAAAAATGACTTTCTGAACCTGCTTGTTGCACAGATGAAGTATCAGGATCCCTTAGAGCCGCAGTCAAATACCGAATATGTTTCACAGCTCGCGACCTTCACACAGGTTGAGGCGACAGAGAACATGGCGAACACGGCAGAGAGCCTGCAGGCAGATGCACTGATCGGAAAGACGGTCATCATGCGCCCGACCAATTCCGTCACCGGCGAGACCAGTGATGTGATGGGAACGGTAGACTACGTGATGAAAGAGGGCAGCAACATTTATCTGTCCATCGGAGGCGCACTGTACAATCTGGATGATCTCTATACCGTAGCAGACAACGAGTACATGGATGCGGTACTGATCGCAGAGGATTTCGAGTCCACAATGGATCAGCTTCCGGATGCAGATCATGTATCACTCGCAGACGAGGAATCCTACAAGTATATGCGTCAGCAGTACGATGCACTGACCGACTATCAGAAGGAATACATTTCAAAGTACAGCAAGGATGCGTTAGACAAATTCCTCGCGGCAGAGACGGCACTCAATGCACTGATCGCCCTGCGTGATCTGATGAACAGCGCGACAGACACGACGACAGACAGTGAGGAGCAGGACAACACGACGACGGAGACTGGAACGGAAGCCACGACACCGACTGAGTAACAGGTGATAACTTCCGCAGATGGGAGTGAAACAATGAACCAGATTCATCAGACAGACAGGTTACGAAATGGTTTTCGCTCGATCGAACAGGTAACGGACACCTACCTAAAGCAGGGAGTCCGCGAATCCGCACAGACCGCGGAGCTGTCGTTTGACGAGGTACTGCGAAAAAAACAGCAGGAGCTCGATCCGCTCAAGTTTTCCAAGCATGCGGCAAACCGACTGAGCGACCGGAACATCCGCCTGTCGCCGGAGCAGAGCAGGAGGCTCGCAGACGGCGTATCGAAAGCCGGTGAGAAGGGGATCAACGAATCACTGGTACTCGTAGACTCGCTTGCCTTCATCGTGAACGTGCCGAATAAGACGGTCGTCACAGCGATGGATCAGACAGATGCAGGCGAAAATATCTATACAAATATTGATGGCGCAGTTATCGCATGATCGCCGGACCTTTACAGGAAGCGAACGTCTCTGACTGACAGATGAGACGACAGATGCAGACGCGTCACAGAAATGGAGGTCATTTCATTATGATGAGATCACTTTACTCTGCTGTGTCGGGCTTAAAGACACATCAGACCAAAATGGATGTAATCGGTAATAATATCTCAAACGTTAATACCGTAGCATTCAAATCATCGAGCGTGACATTCAGCTCGATCATGTACCAGACACTTTCAGGAGCATCCGGAGCGAACGCAGAAATGGGCACCGGCGGTGTCAATGCCAAGCAGATCGGTCTCGGTGTAACGACCGGTTCTACGGCAATGAGCATCACCTCGGCAGGTGCATCCGAGACGACCGGACTGCCGTTCGACCTTCGGATCACGGACAAAAATACGAGCAGCTTTTTCATCGTGAGCAACGGTTCTGAGAACGTGTTCACGAAGGCAGGCTCATTCTATGTAGACGGCGCAGGAAATCTGTGCATGAAGTCTACCGGATACACCGTCATGGGCTGGGGCGTGGATCAGGAGACCCAGACCATCCGTAAGGATACCGTTACCGCATTAAAGGTCATGTCCGCAGAAAATATGACCTCAGAGCCGGAGGCGACCACCAAGGCACGCTGTACCGGTGTCGTAGACAGCACGAGCAAGCAGATCTCCTCAGATACCGGATCTGTGATGAACCTGCTGGTCTATGATAACCTCGGCTATCCGTATACGGCACGTTTCTCCATACAGGCACAGGATACGAAGGGCGGCAAATATGCGGTCAATCTGACGGATATCATTGATGCGAAGGGCAATTCCATCTTAAAGTCCAACGTATCACTGAGCGATCTGTTCGGACCGGGCGGCGCGAGCAACGCGCAGGGCAGCAATACGGACATCACGGACAATTATGCCTACGAGACCGGTAAGAGCAAGAACGACATCAACCGTGCGATACAGGAGAGCGCGAACATCAAGGCAAATGCATCAAATCCTGCCACAACACCGGAATACACCTATTATTTCGATGCGGCAGATCTGAACGCACAGCTCGGACTGACCGGAAAGGCAGCACTGCCGGACGGCTACCGCGTGAAGTTCACGACAAACGAGCTGACCTATGAAAAGGCAAAGCTGGCACTGCTTGGCGGCGGTACATCCGGAGGCGCGACGGTCAACGCAGCGGATGTGTATGTTGAGGATGCAGCAGGCAATATCGTGGCAAAGGGTACACCGACCGTGATCAACGGAACGGCTTCAGAGACCATCGGTACCGTAGATTATCTGACGACCGGTGTGAAATGGGAGTTCAAGAACGGTAAAGTAGACAGCAACGGTGTATTTCAAGCAGACGGAACGACGAGCGATTTCACTCTGACACAGGGACAGACACTGGAGGACTACACGTCACTCGGAACGATCGTGACGAGTGATGACGGCGTGACCGGTTACAAGTTCAACGTGGATGATATCCGCGATGCGCTGGATCTGGATACAACGACTTATCCGGACGGAGCGATCCTTTATTACTGGCCGACCAATACCGCAGGTGCCAATATCACCGTAACGACGAGCGGCTCCGTAAAGACCTTCAGCAGCATGGTCGCACTGGAGAACGGCACGGCGGTTGATGCTCCGATGAAGTATGCAGGTCCCGAGGAGTTATTAAAGGATTACTCCTACACGACGATCACAGGCGGAGATCTTGCGGCTGCCACTGATACGACCGGACCGATCTTTACCGAGGAGCCGCCGAGTGATGCGGAGATCCGTTACAATATGTTTACGGGTACTTACAACATCGTGACTCCGTCAAAGGACGGCTTTACCTTACAGTTTAATACCGTAGACGGTACGCTGACGAGTGTTGGCGGCGGCAATAACCAGTCACAGACACTGAACCTGTCCAGACTTGCAGCCGCAGGCTATGACGGCTTTGAGGATGTAACGATCGACTTCTCATCCCTGCTGAATTATAACAACAGCGGATCAACGACCGCGGCAATGAGTGGCGGAGACGCAAATACGGTCGGCAAAGGAAAGAAGCTCGGAGCTATGACCGGCATGAGTGTAGACCAGAGCGGAAAGATCTACGCATCCTATGACAACGGCAACACCGTACTGATCGGACAGATCGCTGTCGCACAGTTCGCGAATGCATCCGGACTGGAAGCGACCGGTGACAACTGCTACCGCACAACGTTAAACTCCGGCGAGTTTGACGGCATCGGCGTGGAGATCGACGCAGACGGAAGCTCCATCACATCCGGAGAGCTTGAAATGTCGAACGTAGATCTTGCAGGAGAGTTTACCTCTATGATCACCACACAGCGTGGTTTCCAGGCAAACTCACGTGTCATCACGACCTCTGATACCTTGCTGGAGGAACTGATCAGTCTGAAGCGTTAAAAAGTTCATACATAATATATAGGGGAATGGGTTTACATCATTCCCCTATATGTGGTATAATCGATACGATTAGGAGTTTTTCGACCTATAGCTACCGATTATTTATTTTTTTGCGTTTTCGATGCAAAAAAAGTAGACAAAAAATGTCAAATCAATTACTATAGGTACATAAGGAAAATTAGGTGCGCAGGGACGCGCACCGTAAAAATGATGGGGTAGGTGAACATATTTTGGATTTAGCATCTGTGCTTGGTATGATTCTTGGTGTTGCGGCGGTTATATTCGGTATCGTCAGCAGTGAGGGCGGCGTTTCGCTGCTCCCGAACTTCTACGACTTTCCGTCGCTCTTGATCACGTTCGGAGGTTCGCTGACGGGTGTCATGGCATCGAACAAGCTCGCATCTCTGCCGAATGGCTTTAAGAGTATCCGGCTGGCGATGAAGGAGCAGACGTATGATCCCGCTGCGATGATCACGAACATTATCCAGTTGTCAAATGTGGCACGTAAGGAAGGACTGCTCGCGTTAGAGGAGGCAGCCTCAGAGATCGAGGATGATTTCTTAAAGAAGGGCATCATGCTCGTTGTGGATGGTACGGATCCGGAGCTGGTACGTGCGATCTTAGAGACCGATCTGACCAGTACGGAGGATCGTCACAAGAGCGTGATCGGCTTCTGGGAGAAATGGGCGGAGTTAGGTCCTGCATGGGGAATGATCGGTACGCTGATCGGACTGATCAACATGTTAAAGAAGTTAGACGATCCGTCGTCCATCGGACCGCAGATGGCGGTTGCCTTGGTAACGACGTTCTATGGCTCGATCATTGCGAACTGGCTGTGTAATCCGGTCGCATCCAAGCTGAAATTGAACCATGAGAGTGAAATGGTGATCAAGCAGATCGTCGTGGAAGGACTTCTGTCCATACAGGCAGGAGAGAATCCGCATATCATAGAGGAGAAGCTGAAGACATTCATCGCACCGCAGGAGCGTGAGGTATTCGGTGCTGCGGCAGCCGGAGGTGAGGAGTAGTGGCGAGAAAAAGACAGGAAGATCCGCCCGCTGGTTCACCCGCATGGATGACAACCTTCTCCGATCTGATGAACCTGCTGCTCTGCTTTTTCGTGCTGCTTTTCTCCATGTCCACGGTGGATGCGGAGAAGTTTGAGGTGGTGATCGCTTCCCTGCAGTCACGCTTCAGCGTGCTGGACGGCGGCGCAAGCTCGATCGGCGACGGTGAAATGGTCGGCGCGGGCATCAATCAGCTGCAGTATTATGACACATTTTTTAATCCTGACGCGAACAGCTCCGGCAAGGGCGAGTTCAGCGAGGAAGGTCAGCATCTGAATGCGGACGAGAATGTGATCGAAATGGGCGATCCGGAGGATGGCAAAAATTCCGGTGATGAAAGCGGAACGGACAGCTCTGATGCACAGAAGCAGGAACCGAAGGAGCTGACGGATGATGAGCTGCAGGAGCAGTATGAGCTGAAGGGTCTAGCGGAGTCTGAGAATATGAAGGACGAGCTGGAGCAGGATGCCGTGAAATACGGGATACAGGATCAGGTTGAGGTCAGCTTTAATGCTCAGTATGTGATGATCACGCTGAACGGAGCCGTGCTGTTTGATTCCGGTTCGGAGACGATCAAGGAGAGCGCACTGCCGCTCGTGGACAAGGTCGGCAGGATACTGGATCATTATGCGGACAATATCATCGAGGTAGAAGGTCACACGGACAATGTTCCGATCCATAATACGAGATTTGAGGACAACAATGTGCTGTCCATGTATCGTGCGCTTTCAGTCGCAGATCATCTGCGTGAGGTGACGACACTGGATCCGTCACACATCAAGTCATCCGGCAGGGGTGATTATGTTCCGATCGCAGATAATACGACGGCGGAGGGACGTGCGCTGAACCGGCGTGTTGTCATCAAGATCTATAATTCCTACAATCAGTTGAACTGATGCAGACGTGTTGTGGAACGTGATACAAAATAGGAAAGGATGGCTGTCTTAGGGAAGAGACGGCTTTGGGTAGCGGAAAATGAAGAAAAATCTGATGTCAGTGCTGATCTTGGCACTGTTGGTTGTGAATCTGGTTCTGACGGCGATCACGATGATCAGCATCGTGCCTGCCGCAAAAAAGAGCAACGCGCTCATTACGGATATCTGCGCAGCATTGAAGCTGGAGCTGGCGAGCGGCAGAAATGCCAATCTCTCCAACGTGCCGATCGAGGATCTGCAGTCCTATACGTTGGGCGATACCATGACCATCAATCTGAGAAACAGCGAGGATGGCGGTGAGCATTATGCAGTCGTTGCAGTCGTTCTCTCCATGGACAAGAGCAATGACGATTACAAAAAGATCGGTCTGGAGGGCATTGAGGCTGGTCTGTATGATTCCAATATCAAGAGCATCATCAATGATGTCATTCGTACCTACACCTATGAGGAGCTGCACAACCAGCCGGAGCTGGCGCAGAACGAGATCTTAGAGAAGCTGCAGGGCTTCTTTGATACGAACATGATCGTGGATGTCGGATTCCCGACGATCACATGTCAGTAATGCCGGCAGGCGCTAAGATTGAACTGAAGGTGGTGAGGATGAATGAGTGACGTATTGTCACAGGGCGAGATCGACTCGCTGCTGCAGCAGTTGAGCAGCGGAGAGATCGATGCAGAGGAAATTAAAGACAGCGCAGACAAACAGGTCAAAAACTATGATTTTGCTCGCCCGTCCAAATTCTCAAAAGAACATTTGCGCACGCTGGAGATCATTTTCGAGCACTACGGCAGACTGTTATCGACCAATCTGCCGGTATATCTGAGAAAGAATATACAGGTCGAGGTGATGAACTCGGAGGCGGTTACCTATTCCGAGTTTTCCAATGCGCTTTCCAATCCGGTGCTGCTCAGCGTTGTTGAATTTGCACCGCTGCACGGAGATATTCTGATGGAGCTTTCCTCCTCGCTCGGCTATGCGATGGTAGACCGTATGCTGGGCGGAGCGGGACAGCCGTTGGAGAAAACGAGGGATTTCTCGGAGATTGAGCTTTTGATCATCGAACGTATCATGAACGTATGCGTGAACCTGCTGCGTGAGCCGTGGGAGAATGTGACGGAGATCCATCCGAGATTACAGCGGATCGAGACGAACTCACAGTTCGCACAGATCATATCCCCCGGTGAAATGATCGCGATCGTGACGATCAACCTAAAGATCGGCGATGTTGAGGGACTGATGAATGTCTGTCTGCCGTTCATTACATTAGAGCCGGTGATGGACAAGCTGAATACGAAGTTCTGGTACTCGAATATGCAGGTACGCGATGAGGAGACCTATCAGGACGTGATCGAGGATCTGATCGATCATGCACCGATCGCGCTCAAGGCGGTGCTCGGCAAGAGCATGATCTCGGTTTCCGATTTTGTAAATCTGATGCCGGGAGATATCATCCGTGTGGATACCGGCGTAGAAGACGAATTAGACATATATGTCGGAAATATTAAGAAGTTCACCGCATTGCCCGGTTCATCCGGCAAAAATTACGCAGTGCGCGTGACATCAGTGATCAGGGAGGAAGAATAGGCAGATGGATGGAGTATTATCACAGGAAGAAATCAATGCCCTGCTGAGCAGTCCGGGTGATTCCGAGCCGGAGAGCACAGCCGCTGCGGCTGAGGAGGAGCTTCTGACTGAGGATGAAAAGGACGCGATCGGTGAGATCGCCAATATCAGCATGGGAACTGCGGCAACGACCCTGTTTTCACTGGTCAACCGTAAGGTGGAGATCTCCACACCGGTTGTATCCACTGCGACATGGGAGGACGTTGTCAAGGCATATGAGCGCCCCTGCGTGTTCATCCGTATCGCATATACGGTCGGACTGGACGGAAATAATATCCTCGTATTAAAGGAAAACGACGTGAAGGTCATCACCGATCTGATGATGGGCGGTGAAGGCACGAATGTTGACGAGGAGCTGGGCGAGCTGCATCTGAGCGCCATCAGTGAGGCGATGAACCAGATGATGGGAAGTGCGGCAACCTCATTGTCATCCATGCTCAGCAAGACGATCGACATTTCACCGCCGGTGGCGAATCTGATCGATCTGCAGGAAACGGTGGATGAGCAGGAGATTGATGAATTTCTTGCAGGAACCTTTGTTAAGATCTCATTCCGTATGGAGATCGGTGATCTGGTGGACAGTCAGATCATGCAGCTCTATCCGGTATCGTTCGCACGTGAAATGTGTCAGTCCATTGCAAAGAACATGGAGAAGGATGCAGACGAGGCGCGTATCGGCGTGACCGAGCAGCCGCAGCCCGCACCGCAGGCACAGCCGCAGCAGGCGGCACCGCAGCAGACGGATATGGGTATGATGGGCGGAATGAATCCGCAGATGATGAATCAACAGATGATGGGTCAACAGATGATGAATATGCAGATGATGAATCAACAGATGAACATGCAGCCGGTCAATGTACAGCCGGCACAGTTTTCACAGTTTGCCGGAGATTTCGCGGCACAGTTTGCAAAGGAAAATATCGGGCTGATCATGGATGTACCGCTTGAGGTGACGGTCGAGCTTGGACGCACGTCAAAGTCGATCTCAGAGATCCTTGATTTTGCACCGGGTACGATCATTGAGCTGAACCGGATCGCCGGTGAGCCGATCGATATTCTCGTAAATGGCAAGTATGTAGCAAAGGGAGAGGTAGTCGTCATCGAGGAGAGCTTCGGTGTACGGATTACCGAGATCGTGAAATAAGCCTATGATTTTAGCAGTAACGGACAGCTTTCTGGACAGTGTGATCGAACTGGTCGCAGCACTTGTGATCTTTCTTTTCGTACTGGCACTGACGTATTATGTGACGCGCTGGATCGCCGGATATCAGCGGACGAAGACCGCGCAGGGAAATATTTCCATGATAGAGGTGCAGCGTGTCGCAAATAACCAGTATATCCAACTGGTGCGTGCCGGCAAGGACAAGTATCTCGTGATCGGATCGACCAAGGATCGTATGACGCTCCTTGCGACGCTGACGGAGGAGGAGCTGCGGACGATGCCGGAGCCGGTCGCTTCTGCGCCTGTGGCGGGGAAGGGATTTTCGGATATTCTGGAGGATTTTAAGAAAAAACATGCGAAATAAGGCAAAAAAGATTTATTGTTTAGTTTCTTTCATAGCAGCAGTGATCGTGCTGACAGCCAGCATTTTTCTGAGCCGTGAGACGGCGTATGCATCAGACCTTACGATGTCGGATCAGTTCACACAGTCACAGGACATGGGAAATATTACGGACATCCGTGATGATGATGTCAATGGTCTTTCCATTATCTATAACAATGAAAACGGTACAATGTCTGCGACGGTACGGATCGTTCTGATACTGACGATCATATCTTTGGCACCGTCGATCCTCATTATGATGACATCGTTTACGCGGATCATTGTTGTGCTGCATTTTTTGCGCACGGCGCTCGGTACGCAGACAACACCGCCCAATCAGGTGATTGTCGGACTGGCGCTGTTTTTGACGTTAATGATCATGTCACCGACATTGACTGAGATCAATGAGAATGCGGTGAAGCCCTTGGATGCGGGTACGATCACGCAGGAGGAGGCGATCGAGGCAGCACTCGATCCGATCCGCGATTTTATGTATCAGCACACGGAACGCAAGGATGTCAATCTGTTCTGCGACATTGCGGGCGTGACTTATGAGACGAATGATGATATTCCGACCAGTGTGCTCATTCCCAGCTTTATCGTCAGTGAGCTGCGGAGCGCATTTATCATCGGATTTTTTATTTATATACCGTTTATCGTGATCGACATGGTCGTGGCATCGATCCTAATGTCGATGGGTATGATGATGCTGCCGCCGACGACGATCTCGATGCCGTTCAAGATCCTGCTTTTTATCCTTGCGGATGGATGGGATCTGGTCATCGGCAATCTTGTAAAGACGTTTTATTGACACAGACTCAGTAAGGATGGGGGTTTGATGGTATGCTTTCAGAAGGTGTGATCCTTGATGTCACGCGTGAAGCGTTCACGACGATCATCATGACGGCTGCGCCGGCACTGCTCGTGTCGCTCGTGATCGGTCTGATCGTCAGTATCTTTCAGACGGTGACTTCGATACAGGAGCAGA